>JAEYVD010000878.1 GCA_023432075.1 Pseudomonadota bacterium
TGACCTGGTCGATGCCGGTGGCCTGCTCTTCGGAAGCGGCCGAAATCTCGGCCATCAAGCTGGTCACGCGCTGCACGGACTCGACGATCTCGCGCATCGTGGCGCCTGCGTTTTCAACCTGCTCCGACCCCACCCCCACCTTCTGCGCGGAGTCCTCGATGAGCTGCTTGATTTCCTTGGCGGCCGCGGCGCTGCGCTGCGCCAGCGTGCGCACTTCGCTGGCCACGACGGCAAAGCCCTTGCCTTGTTCGCCCGCGCGTGCGGCTTCCACCGCCGCGTTGAGCGCCAGGATGTTGGTCTGGAACGCGATGCCGTCGATCACGCCCACGATGTCGGCGATGCGCGACGAGCTGCCCGAAATGGCGCGCATGGTCTCGACCACGCTGGAGACGGCCTGGCCGCCGCGCTGCGCGACGGCTTCGGACGCGGCCACCATGCGGTTGGCTTCGCGCGCCGTGTCGGCGTTCTGCTTCACGGTGGTGGCCAGCTCTTCCATGCTGGCCGCGGTTTCCTCGAGCGAGGCGGCCTGCTCTTCGGTGCGGCTGGAAAGATCGGTGTTGCCGGAGGAGATCTCGCGCGCGCCGACGTTGATTTCGTCGACACCGCGGCGAACGGCGGACACGGTGCGCACCAGGCTGTCCTGCATGCCCTTGAGCGCGCTGAGCAGCGCGCCGATTTCGTTTTTGCCGAAGTCGGCGACGCGGCGCGTCAGGTCGCCTTCGGCGATGCGGCGAAAGACCTCGCCGGCCTCGACCAGCGGGCGCACGATCATGCGGCGGATCAGCACGTGCGCGCCCACGGCCACCAGCAGGCCCAGCGCAAGAATACCGGCGAGCAGCCCGGTGAACAGCGAGTTGAACATGGAGATTTCGTCCATGACGGTCTGGCCGGTTGCCTCGGCGCGCTGGACGAACGCATCGCGCTCGCTCACCAGGCGCTCTTGCACCGACTGCGTGCCTTGCTTGAAGTAGGCGTCCATGTCGCCGGCCTCAAGCACACGGCCCACGTTCTGCAGGTTGGTGCTGAGCTTGGTGTAGGCGTCGATGATGGCGGCCGATTCCGCTTTTTCCTCGGCGGTCAGACCGCTGGAAAAGCCCTGGAAGGCGCGGTCGGCCGACACGATGCGCTGGCGCGCCGCGACGAGCGAGGTCTTGTCGTCGGTATTGCCCTGCGCGACGCGGGTGGCGTAGCGGCTGAGGTCGGTACGGGCCGCGACCAGCGACAGCGAAGCGGCGTTCACCGCGTTGACCTGCTGTTGCGACAGGCGGTAGAGCTGCGCGACATCCTGGTTGGTCTGACGCAGGGCGGCAAAGCCCATTGCGCCAATCACCAGCTGGAAGGTGAAAAAGATCGCGATGATTCCCAATAGCACCGTCGCGATGCGTGTGTTCCTGAACATGGACATTCTCCAAAAGGGTGGGCGGCAGACTCGCGTCGACCCCGATTGCTGCTGCGCGTAAGAACCTCGCGCGAACGCAGGGAGAATTATTCAGTCAAGTCAATATATTTCAAGCGGTAACACACCCCGAATTGCGGCGCTTATTCGCTCGATTGGAAATTGAGGGGCGTGATAGGGGTTAACCCGTATTCGACGACGCTGAATGCGCCGTGCGGCCGCCACGCCGCACGGGATCAGGATTGATTGACGACCAGGCGCACGAGGATCCGGCGGCCCGGTTCCTGACGTTCCAGCACGAGAAGCTGAGGACCCTTGTCGTCGTAGCGGGAGAGGTTGGCGCGCCAGCCGCCCTGCTCGAAGGCGATGGGGCGGCCCAATTCGTCGCGCTTCACGTCGGTGGCCTGCGGCTCGGCAGCCAGCTTGCCGCGCAGCCAGTCGCGCAGGCCCGACACGGGCATGCTGCTGCCCAGGGCGTCTTCGGCCAGCGCATCGGGGTTGTCGGCAACGAGGCGGGTGCCGTCGGCCTTGGTGAGGCTGGCGGCGCCGGGCCGGCCTTCCACACGGGCTTCGGTCGAACCCAGCGGGTTGGTCAGGTCCAGCACATAGCGCCGCCCATCGTCGGACCAGGAGAAGCCGCCCTGCACCGCATTCTGTTTGCCGCCTTCTTCGTTGACGGTGATGGCAAAGCGGCCGATGCGCGAGAACGCGTCGGCGCTAGCGCCTTCGATGGGCTTGGGCAAGGACGTGCAGGCGGCAAGCGTGAAGGCAAGCAGCGCCAGCGCCAACCAGCGCAGGCCGGACGCCGCGCCGCGAAATCCTGCAAAGGCTGCCGTCACAGATTGACCCCCAGACGCTTCACGACGTCCTGGACCGTCTTGTTCTTGGGATCCTTCTGCAACGCGGCGCGCAGCAGGTCCGTGGCCTGATCGCGCTTGCCCTGCGCCCAGAGCACCTCGGCCAGATGGGCCGCGATGTCGGCTTCGGGACGCACGTTGTAGGCGCGGCGCAGATAGTCGGCCGCCGCAATGGTGTCGCCCATGCGGAACTTGACCCAGCCCATGCTATCGAGGATGAACGGATCGTTGGGCGAGAGCTCCAGCGCCTGCGTGATGAGGTCGAGGGCTTCGGGCAGGCGCTGGTTGTGGTCGGCCAGCGTGTATCCCAGTGCGTTGTACGCATGGGCATGGTCCGGATCCAGCGCGATGACCTGACGCAGCATGCGTTCCAGGTCGGCCAGACGGTTCTGGCGTTCGTACAGCATCGCCAGTTCGTATTTGATCTCGACCGTGTCCGGCAACGCCTGGTCCGCGGCTTCCAGGGCCGCGACCGCCTGACCGATGCGGTCGGCGTCGCGCAGGATCTGCGCCTTGGTCAGCGCGCCCAGGGCGCGTTCTTCTTCGTCCTGCGGCCCGGCCGAGTCGATCATGGCCAGCGCGTCGTCCACGCGGCCGCTCTTGGCCCGCAGCGCGGCCTGGCGCATGCGCACGGAATAACGCAGCGTGGGGTCGTCGATGCGGCCGAGTTCGGCGATGGCTTCGTCGTAGCGGCCCTGGTCTTCGGCGATGCGCGCAAGCAGCACGTGCGCATCGGCGGCAGCCGCCCCGGCGTCGGTGGCGCCGGGCACCGTGGCCCGCTGGCGCTGGTTCTGGACGTCCAGGTACTGCTGCAGCAGGGACTTGGCCTGGGCGAGCTGTCCGGACTTGTAGGCCAGTTGGGCCTGCATGAAGAGCAGGTCGAAATCCTCGGGCGAACGGCGCGACATGGCCTGAAGCTCGGCCAGGGCGCCGTCGTAGTCGCCGCTGTCGGCCAGCTGGCCCGCCAGCATCAGGCGGACCTTGCGCGCGCCAGGATTGCGGTTGATGAAGGCGCGGGCCTCGGTCTGCGCGCGCTTGGGATCGACCTTGGAGCCGTACTCCAGCACGCGCTGGGCGGCGCCTTCGGATTTGGGATCGGCCGCCAGCGCGGCGCGGGATTCCTGGGCGGCGCGCTCGTAGTCGCCGGCGGCGGAGGCCACGTCGGCCAACGCCAGATGCGCGGCGGGCAGCTTGCGCACGCTGTCGCTCAGGGATTCGTCCAGGATGCGCAACGCAAGGCGGCGGTCGTTCAGACGGCTGAGCACGGCAAGCGCCTGACCGATGGCGGCCGGCTTGTCGCGCGAGGAATCGATGCGTTTGCGCAGCGCTTGGGCTAGACCCTTCGTCTGGCCATTGGCGGCGGCCAGCGCCAGTTCGGTGGAGCTGGCTTCGATGTCGTTGGGCGCCAGGCGAGCCCAGACGCGAGCTGCATCCAGGGCGCCAGGCAGATTGCCCCCGGCCAGCTGGAACTCGAGGCCGCGGCGGGCAAGGCGGGGATCGCCGGTGTCCCGGGCCAGACCGACCATGGTGGTGGCGGCCGTGCCGTACATACCGCGCTGGGCGGCGATCTCGGAAGCCAGTACGCGGTAGAAGATATCGCCGGTCAGCGACACATAAGGCAGTTGACCTGGGCGCAGGCGGATGACTTCGGTTTCAGGCTGGCGGCTCTGGGGAGCCATCCGGGGACCCGTCGCGTCACGCGTCCGGCCGTCGGCGGCCTGGGCCGGCGGGGCCATGATTGCTGCCAGCGCAAGCCCCAACGCGGCGATCCCGATATTCATTTGTTTAAAAGACGACTTCACGCGGCCCGTCCGGTTGATGGCACAATCTTCGTACACGCAATTGATGATCTTACACTGGCTCATGCCGGAACTGCCTGAAGTCGAAACCACGCGCCGAGGAATCGACGCCATCATCACCGGCCAGACGCTGTCGCGACTGGTCGTTCACGAACCCCGCATGCGTTGGCCCATCCCGCCGGAGCTGCCGTCCCTGATCGGCGGACGCACCGTGCTGGAATGCGCGCGGCGCGGCAAGTACCTGCTCCTGCGCTTCGAACATGGCACCCAGATCGTGCATCTGGGCATGTCGGGCTCCCTGCGCAGCGTGCCGCCGGGTGAATTCCTGCGCAAGCACGACCATGTCGAATGGATCTTCGACGGCGCGGTCCTGCGCCTGCACGATCCGCGCCGCTTCGGCGCCGTGCTGTGGCACGACGACGCCGATGGCCCCCTGGAAGCCCACCCGCTGCTGGCCAAGCTGGGCATCGAACCCTTCGACCCCCGCTTTGACGGCGCCTGGCTCCACCGGCACTTCAAGAACCACGGCGCCGCGATCAAGCAGGTGCTGCTGGCCGGCATGGCGGTCGTGGGGGTGGGCAACATCTACGCGTCGGAAAGCCTCTTTCGCGCGCGCATCAACCCGAAGACCCCGGCCAACAAGCTGTCGCTGGCCCGTTGCGAGCGCCTGGCCGACATGGTGCGGGCCACGCTGGCCGACGCCCTCACCTCCGGCGGCAGCACGCTGCGCGACTACGTGGGCGCCAGCGGCGAACCGGGCGCCTACTTTGAAATCCACGCGGCCGAGTACGAGCGCGAAGGGCTGCCGTGCCGGGTCTGCGGCACGCCGATCCGCCGCTTTGTCCAGGGGCAGCGCGCCACCTACTACTGCCCAAAATGCCAACGGAACTGACGCACGCCGGTGCGCGGCCCCAGGCAAAATCACCGTTACAACTCGGGAATTCGTTTATAGCAAACGTATTGCACGAAAACTAACGCAGGACTATATTTCCTTCCACACACCCTATTCCTAGAAAAGTGGAAGGAGCCTCCATGAGCAAGCAATTCGCCTCGCACGCGGACCTGGACGACAAGGTCGTCTCGTTCGAAAAGCTGTCCGACAACGCCTATGCCTACACAGCCGAAGGCGACCCCAATACGGGCGTGATCATCGGCGACGAGGCCGTCATGGTGATCGACACCCAAGCCACGCCGGTGATGGCCGAAGACGTGATCCGCCGCATCCGCGAAGTGACGGACAAGCCCATCAAGTACATCCTGCTGTCGCACTATCACGCCGTGCGCGTGTTCGGCGCCTCGGCCTACAACGCCCAGGAAATCCTGGCCAGCCGCGACACCTACGACCTGATCGCCGAACGCGGCGAGCAGGACAAGGCCAGCGAGATCGGCCGTTTCCCGCGCCTGTTCCGCAACGCCGAGTCGATTCCGCCGGGCCTGGTCTGGCCGACCATGACGTTCAAGGGCGAGATGACGGTCAACCTGGGCAACCTGGAAGTCAAGCTGCTGCAGGTCGGCCGCGGCCACACCAAGGGCGACACCATTGCCTGGCTGCCCGAACAGAAGATCCTGTTCGCGGGCGACCTGGTCGAATACCAGTCCACGCCCTACTGCGGCGACGCCTACTTCCGCGATTGGCCCACCACGCTGGACGCGCTGGCCGGCTTTGAAGCCGAAAAGATGGTCCCGGGCCGCGGCCCCGCGCTCAAGAACGCCACCGAAGTGCGCCAGGGCCTGGCTGGCACGCGCGCCTTCCTGACGGACCTGTACGGCGCCGTGAACCGTGGCGTGGCCGAAGGCAAGGACCTGAAGACGATCTACCGCGAGGTCTACGACTTCATGAAGCCCCGCTACAGCGACTGGGTGATCTTCGACCACTGCATGCCGTTCGACGTGTCCCGCGCCTACGACGAAGCCACGGGCTACACGCACCCGCGCATCTGGACCGACAAGCGCGACCTGGAAATGTGGGCGCAGCTGGAAGGCTGATCCCCCCTGCCTCGACAAGCAAGAACCGGACACGCGCGACCCCTTGCGGCGCAGCGTGTCCGCATAACTAGAAAATGACCCACACAGGAGACAACCGTGGGAGACATCGACTTTCAGGCGATGGAGTTCGCCTATGAAAAGCACGCGGACCAGACGGCGGCCAGCCTGGCGCGCCATCAGGTCGTGGTGGTGGGCGCCGGCCCCGTCGGCCTGACGACGGCGCTGGACCTGGCGCGCCAAGGCGTGCACGTGGTGGTGCTGGACGACGATTACCGCCTGTCCACCGGATCGCGCGCCATCTGCTTTTCCAAGCGCACGCTGGAAATCTGGGACCGCCTGGGCGTGGGCCAGCGCATGATCGACAAGGGCGTGTCGTGGAACGTGGGCAAGGTGTTTTTCCGCGAGCAGGAAGTGTGGCGGTTCGACCTGCTGCCCGAACCCGGCCACCGGCGCCCGGCGTTCATCAACCTGCAGCAGTACTACGCCGAAGGGTATCTGTACGAAGCGGCCCGCCAGCAACCCAACATCGAGCTGCGCTGGAAGAACAAGGTCGCCGGCGTCATGCAAGGCGACGATGGCGTAACGCTGACCGTGGAGACGCCGGAAGGTCCGTACTCGCTGCATGCCGATTGGCTGATCGCCTGCGACGGCGCGCGCTCGCCCGTGCGCAAGCTCATCGGCCAGGAAAGCCACGGCCGCATCTTCCGCGACCGGTTCCTGATTGCCGACGTCAAGATGACGGCGGATTTCCCGTCCGAGCGCTGGTTCTGGTTCGACCCGCCCTTTCACCCCAACCAATCCGTGCTGCTGCACCGGCAGCCCGACAATGTCTGGCGCATCGACTTTCAGCTGGGGTGGAATGCGGACCCCGTCGAAGCCGTCAAGCCGGAGAACGTGCTGCCCCGCATCCGGGCGCTGCTCGGGCCGGACGCGCAGTTCGACCTGGAATGGATCAGCGTCTACACCTTTGCGTGCGAGCGCATGGACAAATTCCGCCACGGCCGTATCGTCTTCGCGGGCGACGCCGCGCATCGCGTGTCGCCGTTCGGCGCCCGCGGCGCCAACAGCGGCGTGCAGGACGCCGAGAACCTGGCCTGGAAGCTCAAGCTGGTGCTGGCGGGGCTTGCGCCCGACACGCTGATCGACAGCTACAGCGCCGAACGCGAGTTCGCCGCCGACGAGAACATCCTGAACTCGTCGCGCGCCACCGACTTCATCACGCCCAAGAGCGAGATCAGCCGCAGCTTCCGCAATGCGGTGCTGAATCTGGCCAAGGAACATCCGTTTGCGCGGTCGCTGGTGAACAGCGGCCGCTTGTCGCTGCCGGCCACCTACGCCGGTTCGCCGCTGAACACGCCGGATGCCGAGGCCTTCACCGGCCGCATGGCGCCGGGCGCGGTGGCCCTGGATGCGCCGGTGCAGATCCGGGGCGAACCGGGCTGGTGGCTGTCGCAGCTGGATGGCGAGTTCGTGCTGGCGGTGTTCTGCGGCGCCGCGCTGCCGGACCGCGATACGCTGGCCGCGTTGCAGGCGCTACGCATGGCGCCGGTGCCCATCAAGGCCGTCCTGGTGGCCGATGCGCAGTGCGACGTGACCGCGCTGCCCGCCGCAGTAACCGTGGTGCGCGACAGCGAAGGTTGCCTGGCCAAGCGCTACGACGCGCAGGCAGGGACCGCCTACCTGATCCGCCCCGATCAGCACGTCGCCGCCCGCTGGCGTGCCTTCGAGCCTGACGCCGTCGCCGCCGCCGTTCATCGCGCGACGGGCCGCGCGTGATTTCAGAGGTTATCCCCATGCTTATCACCGACACCAACCTTGCCGCGCCAGACGACTTCTACGAAGCGCTGATCGACGCCCACCGCGACCTGTCCAACGAGCAGAGCCAGGAGCTGAATGCGGCGCTGATCCTGCTCTTGGCCAACCACCTGGGCGATCTTGCTCTGCTGAAGGAAGCCTTGCATCACGCACGCGCTTCCGTGACGCAGACGGCCTGAGACGCCGGGCCCGTCGGCACGGCGCGGCGCCGCGCGGGCCGCTAGGAACCGACCGCGAAGGTATTGACGATCAGGGCGCGCAGCCACTGATTGCCGCCGTCGCGGTCCACCCGGCGCTGCCAGTACATGTTGGTTTGCAGCGCCGGCACCTTGAGCGGCGGCGTCATGAAGCGCAGGCCGAACGGCGCGGCGGCGCTGGCCGCCAGCTTTTCCGGCACGGTCGCCAAGAGGTCGGTGGCGCTGACGATGTAGGGCACCGCGGAAAAATGCGGCACGCTGAAATGCTCGGCTAGGTCCACCCCCGCCCGCTCCATCGACTGGTTGACCTGCCCATAGGGCGCCGCGCGCGACACGATGAGGTGACGTTCCGCGCGGAACGCCTTGATCCCCATGCCCGCATGCGCGGTGGGATGCGCCTGGCGAAAGAGCGTGGCGTAGCCCTGGCGAAACAGCATCCGCTGCAGCGTGCCCGCCCCCATTTCATCGAACGCCCCGATCGCCAGGTCCACCCGGCCCGACTCCATCTCGCGCGGCAGGTCCGGACCCAGCACGCGCACGGAGTCGATGCGGACCTGCGGCGCCTTCTGGACGCAGACCTCCATGAGGCGCGGCATGAAGTGGATCTCGCCGACGTCCGTCATGGCCACACGAAAGCGCCTGCTGCTGGTGGCCGCCTCGAACACATCCTGGTCCTGCAACGCCTGCGACAGCAGGCCCAGCGCTTCGCTGACGGGGCCGGCCAGCCGCTGGGCTCGCGGCGTGGGCAGCATGCCCTGCGCCGTGCGCACAAAGAGTTCGTCGCCGAACGCCGTGCGCAGTCGCCGCAGGGCATTGCTGACCGCCGGTTGCGACAGATCCATGCGCCGCGCCACCGCCGACAGGTTGCGGTCTTCGAGCAGGTGTTGAAACAGCAGCAACAGGTTCAGGTCGACGTCGCGCAGCTCGGCCATCGGGGCCCCCTACTATTCACAAAATTTATAGTCGCTATTTTTGCATTCCCGTAGCCGCAATAGGGATTTTTTCCGACAATGGCACATCGGCTCGGACAACGCCCGCGCCGGCCACCACATCAAGCCGCGCGGCCAAGCACCGCGCCCGCCGCCCCAGGAGGATTCCATGGAACTGCAATACCAGACCGGCTTCGGCAACGATTGCGCCACCGAGGCCTTGCCCGGCGCCCTGCCCATCGGCCGCAATTCGCCACAGCAATGTCCCTACGGCCTGTACGCCGAGCAGCTGTCCGGCACCGCGTTCACCGCGCCCCGCGCCGAGAACCGCCGCTCATGGCTGTACCGGATCCGTCCGGGCGCGCAGCACAAGCCTTTTGAAGCTTTCGACGGCGCCACCGGCTGGTTGAGCACGTTCGGCCACGGCCCGGTCACGCCGAACCAGCTGCGCTGGAGCCCGATGCCGATTCCGGACGCGCCCACGGATTTCCTGGAAGGCGTGAAGACGTGGGGCGGCAATGGCGGCCCCGACGAACAGGGCGGCGTGGGCATCCATCTGTACGCGGCCAACCGCTCGATGCAGGGCCGTTATTTCTACAACGCCGACGGCGAACTGCTGCTGGTGCCGCAAGAGGGCCGGCTGCGCCTGGCCACCGAACTGGGGCTGATCGACCTGGAACCGCTGGAAATTGCCGTCATTCCGCGCGGCGTGCGGTTCCGCGTGGAGCTGCTGGACGGCACGGCGCGCGGCTACATGCTCGAGAACTTTGGCGCGGCGCTGCGTCTGCCGGAACTGGGCCCGATCGGCTCGAACTGTCTGGCCAACGCACGCGACTTCAAGACGCCCGTGGCCTGGTACGAGGACGTGGACGGCGACTTTGAACTGATCGCCAAGTTCACCGGCGGCTTCTGGCGCGCCTCGATCGATCATTCGCCGCTGAATGTGGTGGCCTGGCATGGCACGCACGCCCCCTACAAATACGACCTGCGCAACTTCAACACCGTCGGTTCGATCAGCTTCGACCATCCGGATCCGTCGATCTTCACGGTGCTGACGGCGCCGTCGGACACCCCGGGCACGGCCAACATGGACTTCGCAATCTTCCCGCCGCGCATCCTGGCCATGGAGAACACGTTCCGTCCGCCCTGGTTCCACCGCAACATCGCCAGCGAATTCATGGGCCTGATCCAGGGCGTGTACGACGCCAAGGCCGATGGCTTCGCGCCGGGCGGCGCCAGCCTGCACAACTGCATGAGCGGCCACGGCCCCGATGCCGAGACCTTCGAGAAGGCCTCGCATGCGGACACCAGCAAGGCGCACTACATCCGCGACACGATGGCGTTCATGTTCGAGACCCGCCGCGTGATCCGCCCGACGGAGCAGGCGCTGGCGTCGGTAGAATTGCAGGGCGATTACTACCGGTGCTGGCAGGGCATCGCAAAGCACTTCGATCCCAAGAAGGCGTGACGCGCCCGCGTCAGCCTTCGTTGCCGGCGGCGATGCGCGAGGAGCGCATCGCCGTTTGGCGTTTGATTCATCCGGCGCACGATTCGCTCGAGCGCCCGGCCAGCCCCCATAACCACACTGACCGAGACACGCAGCCATGACCACCACGATCAACGAAACCCACGACCCGTCCTTGAAGAGCTGGGTCGCCAGCGCCAATTCGGACACGTCGGATTTCCCCGTGCAAAACCTGCCCTACGGCGCTTTCCGCCGCAAGGGCACGCAAGAATCCTTCCGGCCCGGCGTGGCCATCGGCGACCAGATCCTGGACCTGGCCGCGCTGGCCGGCAAGCAGCCATTCGAAGGCCTGGCCGCTGAAGCCCTGGCCGCCTGCGCCAGCGACAGCCTGAATGCGTTGATGGCCCTGGGCCAATCGCACTGGAGCGCGCTGCGCCTGGCCCTGTCGCGCGCGCTGCGCGAAGGCGCCGCCCTGCGCGCCACCGTGGAACCGCTGCTGGTCGCGCAGGCCGACGCCGAATACACCACGCCCGCCCGCATCGGCGACTACACCGACTTCTATATCTCGGTGCATCACGCCACCGCCGTGGGCAAGCAGTTCCGCCCCGACAATCCCCTGCTGCCGAACTACAAGTGGGTGCCCATCGGCTATCACGGCCGCGCCTCCAGCATCGGCGTAAATCAGAAATTCCCGCGTCCCGTCGGCCAGACGCGTCCCGCCAACGAAGGCGAAACGCCGCAATTCGGCCCCTGCTCGCGCCTGGACTATGAACTGGAACTGGGGATTTTCGTGGGCACGGGCAACGCCCAGGGTGAACGCATCGAACTGTCCGATGCCGATTCGCACGTGTTCGGCCTGTGCATCCTGAACGACTGGTCGGCGCGCGACATCCAGGCTTGGGAATACCAGCCGCTCGGTCCCTTCCTGTCCAAGAACTTCGCGTCCACGATCTCGCCGTGGATCGTCACGATGGAAGCGCTGGAGCCGTTCCGTACGCAATGGAACCGCGGCGCGGGCGAACCCCAGCCGATGCCGTACCTGTCGTCGGACGCCAACCGCGCCAAGGGCGCCTATGACGTTCAGATGCAAGTGCTGATGACCACCGAGCAATCCCGCGCCGCAAGCACGCCGCCGGTGCAGCTGTCCAGCAGCAACTTCCGCGATGCGTACTGGAACGTGGCGCAGCTCATCACGCATCACACGGTCAACGGCTGCAATCTGCAACCGGGCAACATGCTGGGCACCGGCACGCTGTCCGGACCGCGTCCGGCGGAAGCAGGGTCGCTGCTGGAATTGAGCAATGGCGGCAAGGCGCCGATCGAACTGCCATGGGGCGAGAAGCGCACGTTCCTGCAGGACGGCGACCAGATCATCATCCGCGCCGAATGCGTGAAGGCAGGCTATCCGCGCATCGGCTTCGGGGAATGCTCGGGCGTCGTGCTGCCCGCGCGCGTCTAACGTCTAAGGCTGCGCCCGCCGCAAACCCGCTAGCTAGAGGAAGGGTTTGCGGCGGCCGGCGATCCGGGGGCCGGCCGTCCGGGGGCCGGCTGTCCGGCGGCCGGCGATCCGGCGACGGGCGTACCGGCGGCCGACGATCCTGGCCGCGCGACCAGCGCCTCGATCTCGTCGTCCTTGGCCTGCCACTGCTGGCCGAGCCATTGGTGGAACGTGGTGCGAAACGCCTTGTCGCGCGAGTAATCGGCTTCGCAGAAAGCCGGCGGCACCGGCAACTGCCGCATGCGCACCACCACCTGGCCTGCGCGTCCGCAGGCAAAGTCCCAGAAGCTGGGCACACCGTCCGGATAAGCGATGGTTGCGTCGATCATCGAACGGAACCGCGCGCCCATCGCATTCAACGACACCGCCAGCCCGCCCGCCTTGGGCTTGAGCAGATGCCGGTAAGGGGAACCCTGCGCCGCGCGCTTGGCTTCGTTGAAACGCGTGCCTTCGGCAAACACCATCACGCTGGTGGGCACCAGCGAAAACTTGGCGCAGGCGCGGCGCGCGGCTTCCTGGTCCTGGCGCCCCAGATCCGGGTTTTTGCGCAGGGCCGTCTTGCCGTGCCGCTTCATGAAGGGAAAGTCCAGCGCCCACCACGCCAATCCGATGACCGGAACGTAGATGAGCTGCTGCTTGAGGAAGAACTTGAGCAGCGGGATGCGCCGGTTAAGCGCGTACTGCAGCACGAAGATGTCGACCCACGACTGATGGTTGCAATTGACCAGATACCAGTCCGCATAGCGCAGGCCCTGATTGCCCTGGATATCCCAGGCTTGGGGCTGAATGCGCATGAACCAGCCCGTATTGCACGATACCCACGCCGTGGCGATGCCGTTGAGAATGGGATCGATGCGCCGCCTGACCGCGGCAAACGGCAACGCCAGCTTCAGCAGCGAGACCGGGAACAGCAGCAGGCACCAGAACAGCGTGTTGGCGGCCAGCCAGAGGGTGCTGAGCACGCCGGTGATCCACGCCAGCCGGCCGCGCGGCACGGGGATGGCCAGGCGGCGCCGCGATTGCGGCGCCGCGGGTTGGGCGTGCGAAAGCGCCGGGGATGCGGCGCGGGAGGCTCCCGAGGAGGGGTTCGGCGTTGTCATGGCCGCCAGTGTGCTATCGGCCCGCGGAATGAGGCTTGAGTAGGATCAAGGCAGGCGGTACTTCTCTTCGCGGTACGCCCAGCTTGCCCACAGCGCGTGCGCAAGCGCCTCCTCGGTCAAGGCCGGGTCGGCCGGCTCGACCGGCGCGTACGTTTCATCCTGCCCCACCGGCGCCGCCTGGTAGCGGAACTGACGGGGCGCCTTGGCGGGCTCCAGCACCAGCAGCTGATCGCCCTTCAGATAGCCGAAGTTGTCCGCGTACTGCATCAGTGCGCGGTTGGGATCGCGCTGCGTCAGGTCCACGCCCAGCATGGGGTTCACATTGTCCAGGCCTATGAGCGACAGCAGTGTCGGGGCCATGTCGATCTGGCTGACCAGGCGATCGTCCTGCCGCGGCGAGATGCCCGCGCCCAGGATCAGCGCGGGAATCTGGAAATGCCGCACCGGCACGGGAATGGACCCGTACACGCGCGAATCGTGGTCGGCAATGACGAGGAAAACCGTGTTGTCCCAATACGGCGCCTTGCGCGCCTTCTCGAAGAACTGGCCCAACGCCCAGTCTGCATAGCGCACCGTGTTGTCCACCGTGGCCGGATCGCCCACGGGCTGGATGCGCCCCGGCGGATATTCCCAGGGCGAATGGTTGGTCACCGAGAACGCCAGCGTAAACACCGGCTTGTCGCCATCGGCGCGCAGCAGGCGATCGACCTGGTTGAACATGTCTTCGTCCGACGCGCCCCACGATCCTTCGAACACGGGATCCACAAACTTGGGGCGGTCCACGATCTCGTCAAAGCCGTTGCCCAGGAAGAAGGCGCGCATGTTGTCGAAGTGGGACTCGCCGCCATATACGAAGCGCGAGTGATAGCCATGCTTGCCCAGCAGCTGCGCCAGCGTGAAAAAGCCGGTCTGCGAACGCGGCAGCTTGACCACGGCGTCGGCCACGCTGGGCAAAAAGCCCGCCGTCACGGCTTCGATGCCGCGCACCGAGCGCGTGCCGGTGGCGTAGGCGCGGTGAAACATCCAGCCTTCCTTGCCCAAGCGGTCGATGTTCGGCGTGAGATCGCGCCCGCCCAGGCTGCCCACGTACTGCGCGCCCAGGCTTTCCTGCAGGATGATCACCACGTTCAGCGGCTTGTCCCGCCGCACGGTCGCCTTCTGTTCATGCAGGCTGGGCAGTTTGGGGTCCATGGGCGCGCCGGTCATGCCGGCCTTCTCGCGCACGATGGCGTTCATCTCGTCCACGCCCATCTTGGGATACATCGCGGCCGACGAGCGCTCGTCCCGCATGCGGTACGCCGCATCGAACACGCTGTAGAGAGAATTGAGCGCCAGCGCGTTCACCATGGCGTCCGAGCTGAACGCCACCTTGGCCGGATTGATGGGGCGGTGTTCCAGCGTGCCGCGCGCCCCCAGGAACACCAGCGCCAGGATCACGAAGGAGGCGATGGGCCGCTTCCACCACGCCATGAAGGAATCGCGCGAGCGCGTCGGGAAGAACTTGACCGCGAGCCACGCCGCAAGGACCAGCACCACGAAGGCGGCGAGCAGCACGCCCTTGTAGCCCTGCCACAGCATCGAGCCCACTTCCTTTGGATTGAGCAGGTAGATGAAGTAGAGGCGATTGGGCCGGGTGTCGTATTCGGCGATGAACTGTGGGGTGGATACTTCCAGCAGCACATAGAGCATCCACCAGATGCGGAACCACCATGCGGTGATGCGCACGGCAAGCGGCCGGTGACCGAACCACGGCGAAAACACTGCCGGCAGCGCGATCACCATCGACAGAAGGCACACGTCGATGCGCAGCCCGCCAAAAAGGAGCGGCCCGAGGCCTCCGGCCGCTTCGACGCGGTCCCACATCCAGAAGGCCAGCCCCAAGCGCGACAGCGTCAGGAGCGCCAGGATGGCAATGATGAATCGAAGAGTCAGGCGACGCATGCCAGCCCCTCGCGCGCGTGGGGCAATGCCTGCCCCCATGAAGAATGCGTACCGCCGTGTGTGCCGCGCAGAACCATGCCGTTTCGATGATCAAAAAAATAACCGCGCCAAGAGTAACGCGGTTTTGGATTTATCGACGGCGGCAGATCCGGTTCAAACGTTGTACGACATCACACGTGCGGATCACAGTCGCTCGCGAAGCTACTGCGCGCGACGCAGGCGCTCGCGGCTGTTGCTCAGGTGCGTGCGCATCGCCGCGCGCGCGGCCTCGGAGTCCTGGCGCGTGATGGCGCTGTAGATGTCTTCGTGCTCGAGGTTCACGCGCGCCAGATAGGCCGCGCGGTCTTCGTGCGCGAACTTGGCCGAATTGATGCGGGTGCGGGGAATGATGGCGGATCCCAGATGCGCCATGAGGTCGGCGAAGTAACGGTTGTCGGTCGACTGGGCCACCAGCAGATGGAACTGGAAATCCGGCGTGATCGTGTCGCCGCCAGTGTCCAGCGCCTGCTTGAAGGCGTCCAGCGCCCGCCGCATCGCCTGCAACTGATCTTCGCTGCGGCGGATTGCCGCCAGGCCCGCGGCCTCGCTTTCCAGGCAGATACGCAGTTCCAGCAGGACCAGCACGTCGCGCACGGTGGCAATGTCGGCCGGGTCCACGCGGAAATCACCGCCGCCGCTGGGCTCCAGCGCATACGTGCCCACGCCATGATGCGTTTCAACAAGGCCCGAAGCCTGCAATCGCGACAGCGCCTCGCGCACGACCGTGCGGCTGACGCCGAACTGACGCATGATGGCCGATTCGGTGGGCAGCTTGTCGCCGGGACGGATTTCACCGCTGCGGATGCGTTCGGAAATGCTTTCGACCAGGCCTTGCGCCAGGTTGCGAGGACGACGCTGCGGCAGGACGGGGGTATCGACAGGAGCGTTCATCAGGGATTATCCGAAGACGGTTGCGCAGCGCTTGACGCTGGAAAATGGCGATCATTATACTTCGCGACAGTTGTACGATAACGTACCAGACAAGTCCACTCCAC
>JAEYVD010000880.1 GCA_023432075.1 Pseudomonadota bacterium
CGTTGTCCTGGTTGTAGAGCGGGATGTCGCCCAGGCTCACATACTCGAACTTGAAGTCGGCCGGAACCAGCTTTTCCAGCGCACGCGCCACGCGCAGATTGATCGAGGCGGCGCGCAGGCTTCCGACAAAAACCGCAATCTTGTATGTGCTCATGAGCAGGTGCTCCAACAAGGAAAAGGGAACGGCCAGTGTAGACCTGCGCAACTCCGGGCTCAATGCCGTTTGCGAATATTCACATGGCGTTTGGCAATGTGGGCCTCGCTGTGGGCCTGACCGTGGGCTTCATATCGGCAGGCCCCCACGAGGTGCGCAGGCACGCGCGCTCATGACGATGTCACGTCATCAGGCTGACATGGGCGGCGACGACGCGCCACCCCTCGGGGGTGCGCATCCACGTCTGGCTTTGGCGTCCGGTGCGGGCGCTGCCTTCGCGCTGGAACTCCAGGTTGGCGGTGGCGAAGTCCCGGCCATAGGTGGTGATCGCGGTGCGCAGGACCTGTCTTGCCAGGCCTTGAGGCGAACGCTGTGCGCGGAAGGCGCGGATCTCGTCGTAGCCGTAGAGGTTTTCGCCCGCGCCGTATCGCAGCGTGTGAGGGCTGTTCCAGAACAGGGTGTCGAGCACCGCTACGTCGTTGGAAACGAGCGCGGCTTCGTAGCGGTCGACAACGGCGGTGACTTCGGCGACGACGTCGGGCAGATTGATGTCCATTGCTGCTTTTCTCCGATGTGCACCAGCTTGGTGCGTGAAGTAGGGGTAATCACCAATATGGGGTGTGTTGCGGTGCGCAAATTGCCGAGCGTCAGCTTTGGAATCCCCTCGCAAGGCGGGATTGCTGCGCTGCAAGGCTGGCACGCCGTTTGCTAGGGTTAACGTGCATAACACGCTGCACGCTGCCCCAGGAGTATCACCATGTCCGCATCCGCCGTTTCCGTTCCGGTCACCATGATGGTGACGCGGCACATCGCGCCCGAACGCTATAGCGATTTCCTGTCCTGGATGCGCCAGGGCGAAATCCTGGCGGCGGGCTTCCCGGGGTTTCTGGGGTCGGGCGTGCTGCAGCCGCCCGAAGGCGGCGATGAATATCAGATCTTGCTGCGCTTCACCGACGAGGCGAGCCTGAACCGGTGGGAGAAATCCCTGCCGCGCCGGATGTGGCTGGAGCGCGGCGCCAGCCTGGTGCGCGCGAGTCACGAACATCGCGTGAAGGGCACGGAAGGCTGGTTTGCGCCCAAGGCCAGCACGCCGCCGCGCTGGAAGCAGGCGGTCAGCATCTGGCTGGCCTACTTTCCGGTGCTGTTGGTGTTCTCGATGCTGGTGAGCGAACACTTGAACATCCTGCCGGTGTTCTGGCGGGTGCTGATCACGAGCGTGATACTTACGCCCATCATGGTGTTTTTCTGCATTCCCTTCATTTCGCGCGTGCTGCATCGCTGGCTGCGCGCGGGATGAGGCCACGGCGGCGCTCGGCTGCGCGCCGAGCGCAGCGGCGTTCACATGACCTTCACGCAGCCTTGGCACGGCGGGTGGCGTAGAGCCGGTGCAGGGTGATCTTGCGCACCGCGTTCTGGCTATCCTGAATATGCGCGCGCAATAGCGCTGCAGCACCCGCGGCGTCTCGCGCCAGGATGGCGGACAGGATCGCGGCGTGTTCCCGGTACGTGGTGCCGATGCGGTCGGGCTGAGTGAAATCCAGCCGCCGCACGATGCGGATCCGCTCGGTGGCGGCGCGGTGCACGCGCGCGATCTCCGGGTTGCCGGCCGCCGCCACCAGCTCGACGTGAAAGCGTTCGTCCAGATCCGCCAGCCATTCGCAATCGCTGGAACGCTCGCTTTCGTCCACCAGCCACGTCTCTGCAAGCGGACGCAGCGCCAGCAGCGGATCGGGCGACTGGTCCGGCGCGCACAGCGCATGCACCGCGGCCGCTTCCAGCACGCTGCGCAGCTCATAGAAATGATCCAGCGTTTCGAAATCGAGCGGCTTGACGAGCCATCCATTGCGTTGCCGCACCTCCAGGTAGCCTTCCCGCTCCAGCCGAAACAGGGCCTCGCGCACGGGCGTGCGGCTGACCTGCAGGCGGTCCGCGATCTCCGTCTCGGTGAAGCGGTCGCCCGGGGCCAGGCGGAAATCCAGGATGTCGCGCTTGAGCGTGGTGTACGCGGAGTCGGCCAGCGTGCGCGGCATGTCGATGGCGGCGAATGCGGTGTCCATGTCTAGGCTCCAGGCGGTGCGGGGGGTGGGGCAGTCAGACCGGCCGAACGCGAGCCGCGCCGGCCTGTTCCAGCGCGTGGGCAGCGCGCAGACAATCGATCTCGCGCCACGGGGCGGCGATAAGCTGCACACCCAGCGGCAGATGGCCGTCCTCGTCCAGCTCCGGCCATGTGGGCGCGGTGCAGACCGGCAGGCCGATCGCGGAAATCGGTTGTGTCAGCAGGCCCATGCTGGCGCGGGCCGGCAGTTGCTTGCCCGCCAGCGTCAGCCAGTCCGCGCCGATGGGCGTGGCGCTGACGGGCGTGGCCGGGGCGATGAGGACGTCGTAGTGTTCGAAGAGGGCCAGCGCCTCGAGGTAGGCGCGGTGGCGCACACGCTGCGCCTGCTGAACCCAGGCCGCAGGGACGAGGCTGCCCGCCACCAGGCGGTCGCGCGAATGCGGTTCGTAGTAGTCGTAGTGCGTGACGAGCCGGCGGCGGTGCAGCGCGCCGCCTTCGGCCGCGGTGATGACGAAGGCGGCTGCGCGCGCTTGCGCTGCGGCGGCAAAGTCGACCACATCGGTGGCGCCGAGCGCGCGCGCGGCGATTTCCACGGCGCGGCGCGCTTGCGGTCCGGCCCATTCCGAAAAGTGGCCGCCCAGCACCCCGACGCGCAGCGAGCCCGCGCTGTTGGAAAGGGCCGGCAACGCGGGCGTGGCGGGGCGCTGCGCGCAGGCGACGTCGGCCTCGTCCGGGCCTTGCAACGCGTCGTAGGCCGCAGCCAGATCGCTGACGCTGGCCGCGAAGGGCCCCAGATGATCCAGGCTGCCGACAAAGGGGAAGGAGCCCGTGCGCGGCAGGCGGCCGAAGGTGGGCTTCAGGCCGAAGACGCCGCATAGCGAGGCTGGCACGCGGATCGAGCCGTTGGTGTCGGACCCCAGGGTCAGCGGCACCAGACCGCCGGCCACGGCAGCGGCGCTGCCGCCGGACGAGCCGCCCGCGATGCGGGCCGTGTCGTGCGGGTTGCGGCACGCGCCGTAATGCGTGTTTTCCGTGGTGAAGCCGTAGGCGTGCTCGTCCATGTT
>JAEYVD010000881.1 GCA_023432075.1 Pseudomonadota bacterium
TGCATCAGGCCGGTCACATACAGGCCCTTCCAGTTGGTGCCGTAATTGAAGCCCTTCATCTGCTGGGTGGTGCCCTCGACCGCGATCGGCGTCCAGATGGCATGGCCCTTGCGGTGCAGGGGCACCGGCAGCTCGACGACGTCGGCGCCCAGCGCCGCCATCTCCCGGGCCGCCTTGCGCACCGCTTCGTCCACCTCAGCTTCACTGTTTTCCCAGCCAAACCCCTCGGGCACGACGCCAACGCGCAACCCCTTGAGCGGCATGTCCAACGCGTCCCGGTAGGACGGGCGCTCGGCGGGCAGGCCTTGTTGGCGCGGGTCCAGCCCGTCGGCGCCGGCGATGGCGTCCAGCAGCAAGGCGTTGTCGGCCACATTGGCCGTCATGATGCCGGCGTGGTCCAGCGTCATTTCGATGGGCATGATGCCGGTATAGGGAATGAGGCCGTGGGTGGGCTTCATGCCGTAGATGCCGGAGTAGGCCGCCGGAATGCGCACCGACCCGCCCTGGTCCGTGCCGATGGCCATGTCGGCTTCTCCGGCGCCGACCAGGGCCGCCGCGCCCGAGGACGAGCCGCCGGCCGAGTGTTCGGGATTGCGCGGGTTGCGCACCGGGCCCGCGGCATTGGTATGGCTGCTGCCGGACACGCAGAAATACTCGCAATGGGCCTTGCCGACGATGCGGCCGCCGGCATCCAGAATGCGCGTGGCGACGGTGGCGTCCTGATCGGGCACGTAGCCGCGCAGCGTGGCCGCGCCGTTCATCATGGGCACGCCGGCCAGGCAGACGTTGTCCTTGAGCACCACGCGCTTGCCCGCCAGCGGACCGCCGGGGCGGCCGTCGATCTCGGTGCGCACATACCAGGCGTTCAGCGGGTTGTCTTCGGGCTGCACGCCGGGCGTGCGCGGATAACGCACCACCGGCGGCTGATCGATCAGCGCATCGACCTGGTCATAGTCGGCAAAGGTGGCCTCCAGAATGCTGCCGTAGGCGCGCAGCGTGGCATCGTCCAGATTCAGGCCGATGCGGCGCGCGGCCTGGTCCAGCGCTTCCAGGGTGGGACGGGGAAGGGACATCTTGGATTCCGTATCAGGATTGCAGACCGCCGTAACGCCGGGCGATCTCTTGGGCAGTGGTGGTGGCGGTGGTAACGTCGGCGATCAGCTCGCCTTTTTCCAGCACCAGAATGCGGTCGGACAACGCGCACAGGAAGTCGATGTCCTGTTCGACCAGCAGGATCGCGATGCCATGCGAGGCGCGCAGCGTCTGCAATGCCTCGACGATCTCATCGCAGATCGAAGGCTGGATGCCTTCGGTGGGCTCGTCCAGCAGCATCAGCCTGGGCTCGCCGCACAGGCAGCGGGCCAGCGCCAGCAATTGCTGTTCGCCGCCCGACAGGCTGCCGCCGGGACGATCGAGCAGCCGTTGCAGACGCGGGAAGACCTTCAATACCGAGGCAATCATGGCATCGGCGCCGCGCAGATTCTTCACGCAACCCATGCGCAGGTTTTCGGCCACGCTGAGCGCCGGGAAGATCTGCCGGCCTTGCGGCACGAAACCCAGGCCCTGGCGGGCGCGCGCATGCGGGGCAAGCGCGCCGATCTTCCGGTCGGCCAGCGTCAGGTCGCCGCCGGTCAGGGGCAGCTCGCCCATCAATGTGCGCAACAACGTGGTCTTGCCCATGCCATTGCGGCCCAGAATGCCGGTGAATTCCCCGGCGGCCATGCTGAAGCTCACGCCATGCAGCACCGGGATGCGGCCGTACCCGGCTTTCAGGTCACGCGCCTGGAGCATGTGTTTCTCCTTGCTTGCCCAGATAGGCGGCACGCACTTCGGCATGCGCCATGATGTCGTCGAAGCTGCCTTCGGCCAGCACTTCGCCCTGGTTGAAGACCGTGATGCGGCCGGCGATCAGCCGGATAAAGGCCATGTCGTGCTCGACCACGACCACGGTGCTGTGGCGGTTGATGGCGCCGATCAGGTCGGCGGTCTTGCGCACCTCCTGGTGCGTCATGCCGGCTGCCGGTTCGTCCAGCAGCACCAGCTCGGGCCGCGACGCCAGGATCATGCCAAGCTCGACCCATTGCCGTTGGCCGTGGGCCAGCGCGTTGACCGGCGTGCCGGCCACCGCGTCCAGGCCGATTTCCGCCAGCACCTCGGCGGTAATCTCGTCCGCCACGCCCTGCGCGCGTCGCGCCGCCGCCAGCCGCAGGTTCTCGCGCACGTCCAGCCCTTCGAAGACGCTGGGCACCTGGGTCTTGATGCCAATGCCCAAACGCGCCACTTCGTGCGTGGCCAGCCCGCGCAGGGGGCGTCCCTTGAAGCGGATCTCGCCGCGGCTGGGCTGCAATTGACCCGACAGCATCTTGAAGAACGTGCTTTTGCCGGCGCCGTTGGGGCCGATCAGACAGCGCACTTCACCGCGTTCCAGCCGGAAATCGACCTCCCTGACGGCGTGCACGCCACCGAAGCTCACGCCCAGGCCCTGGGTTTCCAACAGCAGCGTGCTCATGCTTGCTCCTTGGCGGGCCGAATCACGCGGCGGCATGCGTCCAGCACCGTCGGGGCCAGGCCGCGCGGGATCAACAGGACGAAGAGAATCAGGATGACTCCCAGCACGAGGCCGGTGTCGACGGTGTGCTGCGCGCCCAGTTGCGTGACCATGGCTTGCAGCGCCACGCAGGCGATGATGGGGCCGATCAGCGTGCCCCGGCCGCCGACGATCACCCAGATGATGATCTGCGCCGACTGCGACAGGCCGAACACGCCAGGGCTGACGAAGGCGCCCCAGTTGGCGTAGAGCATGCCGGCAAGGCCAGCCAGCGCGCCGCCCAGCGTGAACGCGGCCAGCTTGTACAGGCTGGCGTTGTAGCCCAGCAGCAGCGCGCGCTGCTCGTTTTCACGCACGGCGGCGACCACGCGGCCAAAGCGCGAGGCCATGACGGCGCGCAGGCCGAAGTACGCAGCGATCAGGATCAGCGCGGCCAGCGTGAACGTGCCTTCGGGCGACAGGGGTTCGGCCGCGCCCGGCAGCGTCAGCGGCGGGATGGAGGGAATGCCGTTGAATCCGCCCAGCAGCGCCTCGCCGATGCGATAGCTGTCGCCCGAGGTGGAATTCATCAAGTTGAACAGGATCAAGGTCACGGCCAACGTGATGACGCCCAGATAGACGTCGCTGATCTTGCCGTAGAACATGAAGTAGCCCAGCAGGGCGGCAAAGGCCGCCGGCACGGCGACCGCCAGGGCCATCGCGGCCAGACCTGCGCCGAAGTTGAAGGCGCCGATCGCCCAGGCATAGGCGCCCAGGCCAAAGAAAGCGGCCTGCCCGAAGCACAGGATGCCGCCGTGCCCCCACACAAAGGCCAGGCTCAGCGCCAGCAAGGCCATGACGAGGTAGACCGTCATGGACAGGAGGCTGAACATGTCGACGACGGTGGGCAACAGGATCGCGGCGGCGACGGCCGCGGCGCCCAGCGCCAGAGAAATCACAGGTACACGCATCAGATCGCTCGCTTGAAGAATCGGCCGGTGATGCCTTGCGGCAGCAGACGGATCAGCACGATGGCGGCCAGCAGCAAGGCCACCTGGCCGTAAACCGGCGTGGCAAGAAAGGTCACGCCCTGGCTGATGGCGCCGAAAAATCCCGATGCACTCACCGTGCCGGCGATGACGGCGCTGCCGCCGCTGATGACGGTGATGAAGGCCTTGGCGATATAGGCCGCGCCGATGGTCGGGATGACGCCGGTCAAGGGGGCGAGCACCGCGCCCGCCAGACCGGACAGGGCGGCGCCCAGACCGAAGGTCATCTTGTAGACGCCATTGGGGTTCATGCCCAGCGCATTGGCCATCGCGGCGTTCTGCATGCAGGCGCGGGCGCGCAGGCCGAAATCGGTAAAGCGCAACAGGCACCACAGCGCCACCATGACGCCGGTGGCCAGCGCAATCAGAAAAAGCGTGTAGCCGCTAGCCTGGCGCGCGCCGATCGTGATGCCGCCCAGGGGCGAGGAAATGCCGACCGTGGTGTTGCCAAAGACCATGGTGGCCAGGCCGATGACGGCCAGCGACAGCCCCCACGTTGCCAGCATGGTGTCGATCATGCGGCCGTACAGATGGCGCACCAGCAGGTGTTCGACCAGCACCCCGAAGATCCCGACGATCAAGGGCGCGAGCACCAACATGGAGATCCAGATCGGCACGCCCCATTGATTGGTGGCAAGGATGGCGACGTAGCCGCCCAGCATCATGAACTCGCCGTGGGCGAGGTTGATGATCTTCATCATCCCGAATACCACCGCCAACCCGACGCTCAACAGCGCCAGGATGGCGATCGCACCCAGGATATCGATGGCATAAATGGCAACGAGATCCATGGAACGCTCAGAACTTGATGGCGTATTGACGGTTGTCCGCCGGGTTCTTGATCAGGTCGCAGACGGCCGCGGTATCGCCGGGCTG
>JAEYVD010000886.1 GCA_023432075.1 Pseudomonadota bacterium
CCCTATACGCACTACGGACGCCCCGGCCCTTGGCCGGCAGCGTCCGAAAAGTGCGCCTGTCGCGGTGCGGACACGCCGCGCCGCGCTGAAACCTACCGCATCACTTGCGGCTGAACAGGCTGGAACCTTGAATGGTCATGAAAGCAGCCGAGGCTGCCTGCAAGGCCACCTGGCGCAGCGCGAGCTGGCTGGCGCCGGCGTAGTAATCCAGGTCTTCCAGGTCAGACAGCGACTTCGAATACGACAGGCCCTTCTGCGTGCCGGTGGCGTCCAGCGCCTCCAGTTCGTTCAGACGCGCGCCCACCGAGGCGCCCACGGTCAGGACGTTGTCGTAGTTGGTCGCCAGCTTCTTGTTCGCCGTCGCCAGTTCGTTGTTCAGACGCGCCAGCGCCTTTTCATCGGCCGCGATGGGCGAATCCAGGACCTTGATGAGGTTGTCCAGCGTATTGAACAGATCCACGTCGGCCGACTGGACGCTTTCGACGTCGATGACGTCGCCGTTCTGGGGCGTGCCCTTGACCACCACGGCGACGCCGCCGAAGTCGATGCTGGAGCCCGGCGTGTAGGCCGTGGGACCGGCAGGCGGCGCGGGCGAGATCACCGGCGGCACGGGCGGGGTGGCGGTCGGATCGGTCGTGATGACGCGATAGCCCATGTTGCCCGTGGCGGGATCCGATTCAAACTGCAGGCTGAAATTCTTGCCGATGTTGGGGCTGCCCGGCGTGACGGACACCGTGCTGAACTGCGCGGTGCCGCCGTTGGCCGGCGAGGCGGTGCTCACGTACGCGGTCGAACCCGGGTTGGCGCGATTGAAGATGTCGCTGCCCAGGTCGCTGGTGGACAACTGGCGCGACTGGTCGACCTGCACCGTGCGCTCGCCCGTGGCGCCGCTATAAACGATCTTGCCCGTGGCGTCCTGGGCGTAAGGCACCACGCTGCCTTCATACCCCGAGAACAGGTACTGGCCGTTGCCATCGGTGCTGTTGGCAAGGCCCAGCAGCGCGTCGCGCGCGCTCTTGAGCGCCGTGGACAGCGCCTGGCGGTCGCTGTCGGCAAACGTGCCGTTACCGGCTTGCACGACGCGCGTGCGCACATCTTGCAGCGCGACGGTGATCGAGTCCAGGACGTTGGCTTCCTGGCCAAGGTTGGTCTTGGCCGTGTTGCGGTTCAGCCCGTACGTCGTGTTCATGCTCTGCGTCTGGGCGACGCCGATCGACAGGGAAGCCGCCAGCGGATCGTCCGCGGGGGTGAGGAACTTGCGGCCGCTGCCAACCTGTTCCACCAGGCGATTCATGTCGGATTCCTGGGCGAGCACGCCGCTCAGGCCGTTCGTGTACATCATCGTGGTGCTCAGACGCATGGTGCAGCTCCGAAATGCTTTCTAGTATTCACAGTCAACGTTCTGATCAGCCGCGCAGGCCCAACAGCGTGTCAAAAATGGTGCTTGCCACATCGATGATGCGGGCGCTGGCCTGGTATTGCTCCTGGTACAGCGACAGGCTTACGTATTCTTCGTTCAGGTTCACGCCCGACACCGCCTGCTGCGCAGCCGTCGTCTGCTTGATCAGGTTGACCTGCGCCGTGGCGGCCGTCTTGATCTGCTGCGTCTGCACGCCGACGGTGTTCACGACCTGCGCGAACATGTCGTTGATGCTCATCGTGCCGTGGCCCAGCACCTTGCTGGTCTGAAGCTGCGCCAGCTTCAGCGCGTTCTTGCCGTTGGCGTCGCCGCCGTCCAGGTCCGCCGCGGCAACCTTGTCGGGATCGCTGATCAGGACGTTGATGTCGCGGGCCGCGTTACGCGTGGGCGACAGCGACCACTTATCGCCGGCCTGGGGCGGCGCATTGATGGTCAGCGTCACGCCCATCTCGTTTTCGAGGTTCAGCGTGGCGGTGGGCGGCGTGCCGGTGGCCGGGCCGTTGTAGACCTGCGTGCCTTCCGGCACGCGCACGACCTGGTAGTTGGTGCCGTCGAACGAGATCTCGTAGTCCTTGGCATTGACGTTTGCCAGGTCGGTGAATTCACCCGAGATCTGCGCGTTGCTCTTGTTTGCCGTATTGGGCACGCCTTGCGGCGAACCGATGCTGAAGAAGTCCGTGCCCGGATTGCCGCCTTGGTCCAGACCCTGCTTGTGCTGCTCGTTGAACGACAGCGCCAGGCCGACGGCCATCTGGCCCAGCTGGTTCTGCATGACATCCAGCGACGAGGCGCGGAACTGCAACAGGCCGCCCAGCTTGCCGCCGGAGATTTCGGTGTCCTGCATCTCGACCGCGATGGTCTTGCCGGTGCCCGCGGGCAGCGTGTAGGCAATGACTGTGCGGCCCGCGTCCGCGGAGGACGGCACCGCCTGCAGCGGATAGATCGTGTTGCCCGACAGCAGCGACTGGCCGCCCTTCGTGAGCGAAACGCTGATCTTGTCGCCCTGCTCGTAGGTCGTGATGCCGATGAGCTGGTTCAGTTCCATCACGGCCTGGTCGCGCTGATCGAGCAGGTCGTTGGGGGGGCTGCCGCCGGCCTTGCCGGCCGCCAGCGAAATCTGCTGGTTCAGGTCGTCGATGCGGGTCAGGTAGCTGTTGACCTGGTCGACCGTAGTGCTGATCTGCGAGTTCAGGCCTTCACGCTGCTTCTGCATTTCCGAGTAGGCCGAGCGGATCTGCGTCGTCAGGCTGTTGGCCTGGCCGAGCAGGTCGGCACGCGCGGCGGGATCCGCCGGCTTGCTGGCCACCGTGTTCATGCTGGTGAAGAAATTGGTCAGGCCAGGGGCGATGCCCACGGTGCGGTCGGAGAACAGGTTGTTGATCTGCGAGACCTGGTCAAGCTGCGCCTGGAGCTGGGCGCCGCTGCCGTTCGCGCCGACGAGCTGCTTGTACAGGAAG
>JAEYVD010000887.1 GCA_023432075.1 Pseudomonadota bacterium
CCCTATACGCACTACGGACGCCCCGGCCCTTGGCCGGCAGCGTCCGAAAAGTGCGCCTGTCGCGGTGCGGACACGCCGCGCCGCGCTGAAACCTACCGCATCACTTGCGGCTGAACAGGCTGGAACCCTGAATGGTCATGAAAGCAGCCGAAGCCGCCTGCAAGGCCACCTGGCGCAGCGCGAGCTGGCTGGCGCCCGCGTAGTAGTCCAGGTCTTCCAGATCCGACAGCGACTTCGAGTACGACAGGCCCTTCTGCGTGCCGGTGGCGTCCAGCGCCTCCAGCTCGTTCAGGCGGGCGCCCACCGACGCGCCCACGGTCAGGACGTTGTCGTAATTGGTCGCGAGTTTCTTGTTCGCCGTTGCCAGTTCGTTGTTCAGGCGCGCCAGCGCCTTTTCATCGCCCGCGATCGGCGAGTCCAGGACCTTGATGAGGTTGTCCAGGGTGTTGAACAGATCCACATCGGCCGATTGGATGCTCTCGACATCGATCACGTCGCCATTTTGCGGCGTGCCTTTGACCACCACGGCGACGCCACCGAAGTCGATGCTGGCGCCTTCTTTGTATTCCGTGGGACCGGCCGGCGGCGCGGGCGTGATCACCGGCGGCACGGGCGGGGTGGCCGACGGATCGGTCGTGATGACGCGATAGCCCATGTTGCCCGTGGCGGGGTCCGATTCGAACTGCAGGCTGAAATTCTTGCCGATGTTGGGGCTGCCCGGCGTGACCGAGACCGTGCTGAACTGCGCGGTGCCGCCGTTGGCCGGCGATGCCGTGCTTACGTACGCGGTCGAACCCGGATTGGCGCGATTGAAGACGTCGCTGCCCAGGTCGCTGGTGGACAACTGGCGCGACTGGTCGACCTGCACGGTGCGCTCGCCGCTGGCGCCGCTGTAGACGATCTTGCCGGTCGCGTCCTGCGCGTAAGGCACCACGCTGCCTTCATAGCCCGAGAACAGGTACTGGCCGTTGCCGTCGGTGCTGTTGGCAAGGCCCAGCAGCGCGTCGCGGGCGCTCTTGAGCGCCGTGGACAGCGCCTGGCGGTCGCTGTCGGCAAACGTGCCGTTACCGGCCTGCACGACGCGCGTGCGCACGTCCTGCAGCGCGGTGGTGATCGAGTCCAGGACGTTGGCTTCCTGGCCAAGATTGGTCTTGGCCGTGTTGCGGTTCAGGCCGTACGTCGTGTTCATGCTCTGCGTCTGCGCGACGCCGATCGACAGGGAAGCCGCCAGCGGATCGTCCGCGGGGGTGAGGAACTTGCGGCCGCTGCCAACCTGTTCCACCAGGCGATTCATGTCGGATTCCTGGGCGAGAACGCCGCTCAGGCCGTTCGTGTACATCATCGTGGTGCTCAGACGCATGGTGCAGCTCCTAAATGCTTTCTAGTATTCACAGTCAACGTTCTGATCAGCCGCGCAGGCCCAACAGCGTGTCAAAAATGGTGCTCGCCACATCGATGATGCGGGCGCTGGCCTGGTATTGCTCCTGGTACAGCGACAGGCTTACGTATTCTTCGTTCAGGTTCACGCCCGACACCGCCTGCTGCGCGGCCGTCGTCTGCTTGATCAGGTTGACCTGCGCCGTGGCGGCCGTCTTGATCTGCTGCGTCTGCACGCCGACCGTGTTCACGACCTGCGCAAACATGTCGTTGATGCTCATCGTGCCGTGGCTCAGCACCTTGCTGGTCTGCAGCTGCGCCAGCTTCAAGGCGTTCTTGCCGTTGGCGTCGCCGCCGTCCAGATCCGCCGCGGCAACCTTGTCGGGATCGGTGATCAGCACGTTGATGTCGCGGGCCGCGTTACGCGTTGGCGACAGCGACCACTTGTCGCCGGCCTGGGGCGGCGCATTGATGGTCAGCGTCACGCCCATCTCGCTTTCGAGATTCAGCGTGGCGGTGGGCGGCGTGCCGGTGGCCGGGCCGTTGTAGACCTGCGAGCCTTCCGGCATGCGCACGACCTGGTAATTGGTGCCGTCGAACGAGATCTCGTAGTCCTTGGCATTGACGTTTGCCAGGTCGGTGAATTCGCCCGAGATCTGCGCGTTGCTCTTGTTTGCCGTATTGGGCACGCTCTGCGGCGAACCGATACTGAAGAAGTCCGTGCCCGGATTGCCGCCCTGGTCCAGACCCTGCTTGTGCTGCTCGTTGAACGACAGCGCCAGGCCGACGGCCATCTGGCCAAGCTGGTTCTGCATGACGTCCAGCGACGAGGCGCGGAACTGCAACAGGCCGCCCAGCTTGCCGCCGGAGATTTCCGTGTCGTTCATCTCGACCGCGATGGTCTTGCCGGTGCCCGCGGGCAGCGTGTAGGCAATGACCGTGCGGCCCGCGTCCGAGGCGGACGGCACGGCCTGCAGCGGGTAGAGGGTGTTGCCCGACAGCAGCGACTGCCCGCCCTTCGTGAGCGAGATGCTGATCTTGTCGCCCTGCTCGTAGGTCGTGATGCCGATAAGCTGGTTCAGTTCCATGACGGCCTGGTCGCGCTGGTCGAGCAGGTCGTTGGGGGGGCTGCCGCCGGCCTTGCCGGCCGCCAGCGAGATCTGCTGGTTCAGGTCGTCGATGCGGGTCAGGTAGCTGTTGACCTGGTCGACCGTGGTGCTGATCTGCGAGTTCAGGCCTTCACGCTGCTTCTGCATTTCCGAGTAGGCCGAGCGGATCTGCGTCGTCAGGCTGTTGGCCTGGCCGAGCAGGTCGGCGCGCGCGGCGGGATCCGCCGGCTTGCTGGCCACCGTGTTCATGCTGGTGAAGAAATTGGTCAGACCCGGGGCGATGCCCACGGTGCGGTCGGAGAACAGGTTGTTGATCTGCGAGACCTGGTCAAGCTGCGCCTGGAGCTGGGCGCCGCTGCCGTTCGCGCCGACGAGCTGCTTGTACAGGAAGCTGTCATAGCTGCGCACAACGGTGTCGACCTGAACGCCACGGCCGATGTAACCGTTGGCGGTCGCCTGGGCGCCCGCCGTGGAGGTCATGACGCGCTGGCGGTTGTAGCCGACCGTGGTGGCATTGTTGATGTTGTGGCCGGTGGTCGCCAGGCCCGCTTGCGCCGCGTTCAACCCGCCCAGTGCCGTTTTGTACAAATTCATGCTGACAATGCCCCGTATGTAACCGCAGCTGTTATCTCTGGATACTCCGTTTACGGCAGGAGCTCACCCAAATTTAGAGTCCTTCCAGCATCCGGCGCGAATTTTCCACGTTGGATGCCGCGCCCCGCAGCTGGCCCATGATGCCGATGAGCTTCTGGGCGTAACGCGGGTCCGTCGCGTAACCGGCGTCCTGGATCCGGCGCGCCGCCTCGATCTCGTTGCGGGCCGTCGTCACGCTTTCGTAGCGCGGGCTGTTGCCGATCAGGCGGGCGTAGTCGGCGAAGGATTCCTCGTACGACGCGTAGGCCCGGAACGGCTGCGTCACCTTGCGGGCAACGCCGTCTTCGTATTCGGTGGTCAGCACATTGACGACCTTGCCCTTCCAGCTGGGACCGGCCTTGATGCCGAAGAGGTTGAAGCTGGTGCTGCCGTCGGCGTGCTTGATCTCGCGCTTGCCCCAGCCGGATTCCAGGGCCGCCTGGCCCATGATGAGGCGGGCCGGCACGCCGCTTTGCTGCGACGCCAGATTGGCCGCGCGCGACATCTTGGACACAAAATCGACCACATGCCCGGGCGCGCCTTCCGCCGCGGCCAGCGCGCGGTCGGCGGGCCGGTTGTTGCGCATCACGTTGAGCAACGCGGACACCTCACGCGATCCGCCCGTCTGGAAGTCCAGGTCGCCGCCCTGCCCGATGCGCTTGATCGCTTCGTCGGACATCTCGCCGGGCGTACCCTGCTGCATCTGCGCCAGGATGGCCTGCGACAGGCCGATGCCGGGCGAGGCCAGGTGCAGCGCCAGCTGCTCATCCGCCATGGATTGCAGCATCTGCGTCTGCTGGGAGTCGAACAGCCCCTCTTTGGGCGTGGCCTCGCGCATGCGCTTGACCATCATCTGCAGAAACAGCGCCTCGAACTGCTTGGCGACCTGCTTTTGCTGCTCGGTGCCGGCAGGGTCTTTCTTGACGTCGCGCTTCAGGTCCGACAGGCGGCCCATGTCGAAGACCGAGTCCTGCCGGGTGCTGGCGCCTGCCGCGTCGTTGGTGTAAGCCATGTCCGTCAGATGATTTCAAGTTCGGCGCGCAAGGCGCCCGCGCTCTTCATCGCCTGCAGGATGGCCAGCAGGTCCTGCGGCGTGGCGCCCAGGGCGTTCAGGCCCTTGACCACGTCGGCCAGATTGGCGCTGGTGCTGACACGCTGCAGCGAGCCATTGTCCTGGCGCACTTCGATCTGGGTATTGGGCACCACCACCGTCTGGCCTTGCGTGAACGGCGTGTCCGGTTGGACGACCTCGTTCTGGCGGTTGATGATGACCGACAGGTTGCCGTGCGCAACCGCGGCTTCTTCGATCATGACCGTGCGGTTCATGACGACCGAGCCGGTGCGGGCATTGATGATGACCTTGGCGACCGTGGGCGCGCGGGTGACCTGCAGGTCTTCCATCTGCGACAGGAAGCGCGCTTGCGAGCCCTGCTCCATCGGCGTGCGCACCTGGATGACGCGGCCATCCAGCGCGGTGGCCGTGCCCTGGCCGAATCTGCGGTTCAGGGCGGTGGCCACGTTCTGCGCCGTGCCGAAGTCGGTGTTGTTCAGTTCGACATGCACGTAGCCGTCGCGCGCGAAGGTGGTGGGCACGCCGCGCTCGACGATGGCGCCCGCGCTGATGCGGCCGCCGTTCAGCTGGTTGATCTGCACGCTGGAGCCGCCCGACGAGGCGCCCGCGCCGCCGACCAGGATGTTGCCCTGGGCAATGGCGTAGACCTGGCTGTCCGCGCCCTTGAGCGGCGTCATCAGCAGCGTGCCGCCGCGCAGGCTCTTGGCGTTGCCCATCGAGGACACCACCACGTCCAGCGTCTGGCCGGGCCGCGCAAACGCCGGCAAGGTGGTCGTGACCATGACGGCCGCCACGTTCTTCAACTGCATGTTGCTGCCGGCGGGCACCGTGATGCCTAGCTGCGACAGCATGTTGGTCAGGCTCTGCTGCGTGAAGGGCGTCTGGCGCACCTGGTCGCCGCTGCCGTCCAGGCCCACGACCAGGCCGTAGCCGATCAGCTGGTTGCCGCGCACCCCCTGGATGCTTGCCAGATCCTTGAGCCGTTCGGCGTGCGCCGCGCCGGCGCCCGCGGCCAGCCCGACGGCCACGCACACCCGCGCCAACAGGGACAGCAAGGTGGATATCGGAGTCGGTTGTTTCATGATTTAGAACGGCGAAGCGATCAGGAAGAAGCGTTGCAGCCAGCCCATGGTCTGGACTTCGTCCATGACGCCCTTGCTGCGGTATTCGATGCGCGCGTCGGCCACCTGCGTGGACGACACGGTGTTCGTGCCGGTGATGGAGCGCGGATCGACCACGCCGGCAAAGCGCACGTATTCGCTGCCGCGGTTGATGGCGATCTGCTTTTCGCCCGCAACCTGCAGGTTGCCGTTGGACATCACGCCCACCACCGTGGTGGTGATGGTGCCGGTGAAGGCATTGTTGGCGCTGCTGTCGCCCTTGCCCTGCGACACGTTGCCGCCGTTGGCTTCCGTGTTCAGGTTGGCGTTCGCCCAGCTGTCCATGAAGGACGGGGCGGCGGCGATGCCCAGGGTGGCCGAGCCGGTGCGGTTGGTGTTCGTCGCCACGTTCTTGGACGCATTGGTGCGCTCGTTCAAGACGATGGTGACGATGTCGCCCACATTGCGCGGCCGGCGGTCTTCGAACAACGGGTAATTGCCGTATGTCGTGGGCTGGTAGATCGAGCCCGTGGGCTGCGCCATCGGCATCGGCGGCGGCGGCGGCGCCGCCGTCGTCGGCCCGGTCACGATAGGCTCGGGCGGAATGATGGCGCAACCAGCCGCCAGCAGAGCCAGCGCAGACGCAAGTACCAGGCGCAGGACAGACATGGGCATCACAGTTGGGTCAGGCGGGCCAGCATTTCGTCCGACGTCTTGACGGCCTTGCTGTTCATTTCGTAGGCGCGTTGCGTCGTGATCATGTTGACCAGTTCCTCGGCGACGTTGACGTTGGAGGTCTCGACATACTTTTGCATGATCGAGCCCGCGCCGTCCACACCGGGCTG
>JAEYVD010000888.1 GCA_023432075.1 Pseudomonadota bacterium
CCCGCACGCGCCTGATCGAGCCGTCTTTCAAAACGTGTACAGCCACGCTTTGCCGGACGTAAGATAGGTCCGCAGTCCGCAAACGATGCGGCGGCAAAACGGTCTGAAAACGTGGTTTGAAAACGGCTTGAAATCGGTTTGAACAGTCTGGCTTGCTGCGCCCCGGCGGGGCGCGAAGGTTCATATGATCTCCCTTTCGCCCGTCCAATCCCTTCTCGCCTGCTGCCTCGTGCTCGTCATCGGACGCGTCATGACCACGCGCATCGGCGTCCTGGCGCGCTACAGCATCCCGGATCCCATCGTGGGCGGCCTGCTGTTCGCGGTGCTGGCCTACCTGCTGTCCACCTGGGGCGGCATCGCCGTGTCGCTGGAAACCAGCATCAAGCCCACGCTGCTGCTGATGTTCTTCGGCTGCATCGGGCTCACCGCCAACCTCAAGCTGCTGGCCCGGGGCGGCCCCCGCCTCATTGCCTTTCTGCTGGCGCTGATCCCCTTTCTGGTTTTGCAGAACGCCGTGGGTCTTGGCATGGCCTGGCTGCTGGACATGCACCCGCTCATGGGCCTGTTGGGCGGCACGATCACCCTGGTGGGCGGACATGGCACCGGCGCGGCCTACGCCACGCGCTTTGCCGACTTCAACAACATCCAGGACGTGATGCCGCTGGCCATGACGGCCGCGACGCTGGGCCTGGTGCTGGGCGGCGTCGTGGGCGGGCCCGTGGCGGAATGGATCATGCGACACCACAAGGTGTCGGGCAGCCTCGATCACACCGCGGCCCAAGGCGACCAGCCCGCGGACCTGAACGAAGATCACCAGCCGCCCACGCCCGGGACGTTCATCCTGTCGATGACCGCCGCGTTCGTCTGCCTGGTCGTCGGCGGCATCCTGGCGGCGCTGGTTGAAGATGCCCCTGTCAGCCTGCCCAACTTCCTGTGGTGCCTTGCCACCGGCGTGCTCATCCGCAACGCCGGTCCGCTGGTCGGCATCCGGCTCGACGACCGGGCCACCGACATCATCGGCACGATCTCCTTGTCGCTGTTCCTGGGCATGACGATGATGACGCTGGACCTGTCCAGCGTCGCGCGCCTGGCCGGCCCGCTGGCGCTGATGCTGGCGGTTCAGACGCTGTTCTGCGCGCTGTACGCCGCCTGGGTGGTGTTCCGGCTGCTCAAGCGCGATTACGAGGCGGCGATCATGTCCGCCGCCTTCTGCGGCTTCGCGCTGGGCGCCACCGCCACCGCCATCGCCAACATGCAGGCCCTCACGCGCCGCCACGGTCCGGCGCCGGAAGCGTTCATCGTGGTCCCCGTCACCGGCGCCTTCCTGGTGGACATCCTGAACGTGATCGTGCTGAGCTCGCTGATCTCCTTGCCATTCGTGGGAGGGATGTAGCCATGTTCAAGAAACTACTGATGGTCCTGCTGTGCGCGATGCTGGCCGCCTGCGGCCGCGCGCCCGACGCAGACGCCTTGCGCGCCGACGTCACGCGCAGCCTGCAAGCCACCTATGGACAGGATCTGTTTCGCATCGCCGATCTCAGGCGCATGGGCTCGGCCACGGACAGCACTGCCCCGGCCGGCGAAACCCGCCGCGTCGTGTATTACGACGTCGACCTGGAATTGACCCGCGACATTTCACTGGGCGCGTGGGACCAGCCCGGCGCGGCATCGCTGGTGACGCTGCTGGGCGCGGGCCCGCGCAGCATCAGCGGCGTGAAGTCCGGCGGCAACAAGGCGGGCGATCGCATCATCGCCCACGCCAGCGCCATCTACCGCGAAGAAGGCGGCACGTGGAAGCTGGTGACGCCGGCCGGCTTCAAGGCGGCCGAAGCGCCGGCGCTGGATACGGGCGCGCCGCCCCCGGTCACGCGCCAATTGCTGGACACGCTGGACCAGATCACGCATTCGGTGACCTACAGCGCGTCCAGCACCGCCCAGCACGTCGTGCAGCAAGAACTGGAACGCTCGGTGGCGCGCATCAACGGCCGGCTGTCCCGGCTGCAGCAGGGTTACCCGTTGGCGGGCGGCCCGGACCGCGGCGAGTACCTGGCGTTTGCGCGCGCCCTGAGCGACGTCGCCCGAAAACGCCAGATCCGGGTGTCCCCGCTCATCACCGGCGGCGGGGCCGACAACATCGCGCTCTTGCGCAGCGGCGACGCCGTGGTCGGCCTGGCCCAGGCCGACACGGCGCGGCTGGCCTACGAGGGCGCGGGTCCCTTCGCGGGGCAAGGCCCCTTCCCCGGCCTGCGTGCCCTGGGCAGCCTGTACCCTGAACTGGTCCATATCGTCGTGCGTGACGACCCCGCGCTGCGCGGCGTGCGGGATCTCAAGGGCAAGACGATCGCGCTGGGGCCGGAAGGATCGGCCGTGCGCGAGACGCTGCAAACCGTGCTGGCGGCGCATGGCCTGCAGGCGGGTCGCGATTACAAGGTGTCCGACTCGCCTTTCGTCGCCGCCCTGCCGCTTTTGCATGCTGGCACGGTCGACGCTGCAGCCCAGGTGATCGGCGTGCCGGCCACGCCGCTGCGCGATGCGCTGATTCCGGCGCAGCTCAAGCTGCTGCCGCTGGACCCGGACGCCATCAAGACCCTCACGTCCGGGGACAGCGTGCTGATGCCGCTGGACATCGCGGCCGGCACGTACCCCAATCAGGCACAGCGCATTCCGACGGTGGGGGTGGCGGCGCTGATGCTGACCACCACCGACCTCACGCGCGACGAAGC
>JAEYVD010000155.1 GCA_023432075.1 Pseudomonadota bacterium
TTGTCGACCTGGTGTTTGCCGTGGACTCGGTGCCCGCGATCTTCGCCATCACGACCGACCCGTTCATCGTGTACACGAGCAACATCTTCGCGATCCTGGGCCTGCGTGCGCTGTACTTTGCCCTGGCTGCGATGATCCACCGCTTCCATTACCTGAAGTACGCGCTGGCCCTGGTCCTGGTGTTCATCGGCACGAAGATCTTCCTGGTCGGCTTCATCGGCAAGGTGCCTCCCGCGATTTCGCTGGGCGTGACCTTCAGCCTGATCCTTGGCGGCGTGCTGTTCTCGCTGTGGAAAACCCGCTCGGATGAACTGAAGCCGCAGTAACCCTGGCGTCCCGCCTTCCCCCGCCCGCCGGCGACAACCGGCGGGCTTTTTTATGGTGGCGTTTTTGTGCAGTCCATATGCAGCCGATATGGCAAGCGACGCCATCGTGAATTTGTCAGGGTAAAAGGCGAGGCGTACAGTCGGCGCTACCCCCATCGCCACGCAAGGAACGATCATGAACAGCTGGTCCGCCAAGCAGTATTCCGCCTTTGAAAACGAACGTACTCGCCCAGTGCGGGACCTGGTGGCGGCCTTGCCCAACCTGCTCGTCAAGCGCGCCGTGGACCTGGGCTGCGGGCCGGGCAACTCCACCGAAGTGCTGGCCAGCCGCTATCCGGACGCCGAGATCTCCGGCATGGACAGCTCGCAGGACATGATCGAGGCGGCGCGCAAGCGCCTGCCGGCGCTGTCGTTCGAGCTGGCCGACATCGCCACCTGGAACCCGCCGCAGCGCTACGACGTGATCCTTGCCAACGCCGCGCTGCAATGGGTGCCCGACCACGAGACGCTGTACCCCGCGCTGGTGGCCAAGCTGGCCCCGGGCGGCAGCCTGGCGGTACAAACGCCCGACAACCTGGAGGAACCCGCCCATCGCCTGGCCAGACAGGTGGCCGGCGAGGCGCCCTGGGCCGCGAAGATTGGCGGCGTCAAGCATCCGCCGCGTCACAGCGCGGCGTGGTATTACGAACTTCTCAAACCCCATTGCGGCACGCTGGACGTGTGGCGCACGACCTACCATCATCCGCTCGCGGGCGCCGCGGCCGTGGTCGAGTGGTTCAAGGGGACGGCCTTGCGGCCCTATCTGGACAAGCTGGATGCCGCCGAGCAGGCCAGTTTTCTGGCGCGCTATCAGTCGTTGATCGAGCAGGCCTATCCGGCACTCGCCGACGGCACCGTGCTGCTGCCGTTTCCGCGCCTTTTCATCGTGGCCGGTTCCAGACAGGGGTGACCGGCGAGCGCGTTCAGGGCGGCGCGGGCTGCGCGTCGGTCTTGTCCGCGAAATACCGCGCGGGCGTCTTGCCAAGCGTCTTCTTGAACATCGTGATGAAGGCGCTGACCGACTCGTAGCCCAGGTCTTCGGCCGTGCGCTGCACCGACACGCCCGCCGACAGCCGTTGCAGCGCCAGGGTGATGTGCAACTGCTGGCGCCAGCGTCCGAAACTCATGCCGACCTCCTGCTGCACCAGCCGCGCCAGCGTGCGTTCGCTCATGGCGACACGCTTGCCCCATTGGGCGACGGTGCTGCGGTCCGCGGGATCCGCGTTCAGCGCGCCCGCGATGTCGCGCAGGCGCGGATGATCGGAGATGGGCAGGTGCAGGTGCTCGGTGGGCATCTGCGACAGCTGGTCCATCAGGACATCGGCCAGCCTGCGGTTGGCGGGCGCCGCCGCGTCGGCAGGCGCCAGGTTGGCCAGATGCACGACCAGTTCGCGCACCAGCGGGGTGATTGCCAGCGTGCAGCATGCCGTGGGCAGGCGCGGCGCGTCGGTCGGCACGAACAGGAAGCAGACGCGGCCATTGGCCGTGACCCGGTTGCTGTGCGGCACGCCGCCGGGGATCCACACGGCGCACTGCGGCGGCACCATCCACAGGCCTTGCGGCACCGAGCAGGTGACGCCGCCGCGCAGCGCCAGGACAAGCTGGCCCATGTGATGGCGGTGCGTCGGCGATTCGTTGTCCTGGTCCGCCGCATGCACGGGCATGGCGAACGCCCATTGGGTGGCGGAATCCGGATCGAAGGGGGCGGGCGGCGTGTCGGGCGTGCGCATGGGCGTCGGCGCGGCAAAGGGAATGTGGCCGAATTGCGGGAAAGATTGTCATTATCTCGAAATTCGGTAAGGCGCGCGCCGCGTAAGCTGGACGACATGCCTGATTCCTTCCACCGACGCCCCGAGTGACCATGCACGTATCCCGCCCTTCGACGCCACCCAGCCGCCCGGCGCTGCTGATCCTGGGCATTCTCTGCATTGCCATGGCCCTGCGCGCGCCGTTTACCGGCGTGCCGCCGCTGATCGGTCTTATCCGCGCCGAGCTGGGCCTGTCGTCCGCGGCGGCCGGCATGCTTATCACCCTGCCGCTGCTGGCCTTCGCGGGGGTGTCGCTGTTTGCCGCAGGACTGGCGCGCCGGTTTGGCCTGGAGCGCACGCTCTTTGCCGCGATGCTGCTGGTTGCCGGCGGCGTCGTGGTCCGCACGCTGGGCGCCGCAGCGGGGCTGTACGCGGGCACGGCCATCATCGGCGCGGGCATCGCGTTGGGCAACGTACTGCTGCCCAGCCTGTTGAAGCGTGATTTTCCGCAGCGCGTGGCGGGGCTGACGTCGGCCTATGTGCTGACCATGGGCCTTGCGGCGGGTCTGGCCTCGGCCATCGCGATTCCGCTTGCCACCCTGCCGCTGGGCGGCTGGCGGTTTTCGACGCTGTGCATGCTGGCGCTGCCGCTGGTCAGTCTGCTGTTGTGGCTGCCGCAGCTTGCCGGCCACACGCCGCCCGCCGCGACCGCCGCCCATGCGCCGCACGGCGTGCGGCTGTGGCGATCGCCGCTGGCCTGGCAGGTCACGGTGTACCTGGGCATCAATTCGTTCGTGTTCTATGTGGCGGTGAGCTGGCTGCCCGCCATTCTGCGCGACGCGGGTTATTCGGCCGAGCGCGCCGGATCGCTGCATGGCTTCATGCAGCTGGCGTCGGCGGCGCCCGCGTTATTCCTGGCGCCGCTGCTGCGCAGGTTGAAGGATCAGCGGGCCGCGGCGTTCTGCGCGGCGGGCGCGTCGTGCGTGGCGTTCGCGGGCCTGATCGCGGCGCCCACATGGGGCGCGTTGTGGATCGCGCTGCTGGGATTGGGCACGGGCGCGGGCATCATCCTGGGCCTGGCGTTCGTGGGATTGCGCGCCAGTCACGCGCAGCAGGCCGCGGCGCTGTCGGGCATGGCGCAGTGCGTCGGCTATCTGTTCGCCGCGACCGGCCCCGCGCTGGTGGGCGGCGTGCACGACACGTTGGGCGGGTGGGGCGTCGCGCTGGGCGTGTGCGCCGCATTGTGCGCCGTCATGGCGGTCACGGGCTTGTATGCGGGGCGCGCTATCCAGATTGGCCGGGTGGGCGCTTCCAAAGACGCACCAGCGTTTCCGGCGCATCCGCCTCCGGCACGTCAAAAGTGACGCGTGCCCTGTCCGCGCCCTCGAATTCCACTTCCACGTGGAAATAGCGCTGGTCGCCGCCGCCCGCGCCGGTGCTGCCGGATACGGCCTTGGGGATGGCATGCTGAATGGCGTCGCAGACCTCCTGCCGCACGCCGGGCGGGCAGGTAGCCATGTCGATCCGGCGCGGCTGGGCAAGGCCGGGCAGGTACGCCAGGCCGCCCTCGCGGCTAAGGCGCACAAGTTGGGCAAGGTCGAGGGGCGGCAGTTCGATCATGGCAGCACCCCCACGGCCTTCCAGGCCTCGTCGATGGCGCGGCGCACGTCCGCGCCGTGTTTCTCGCCGGCCACCAGCAGCGTCAGGCCCGCAAAGTCCTTGAACCCGGCATCGTGTCGCAGGCGCTTGTCGCACAGCGTGTCGTACCAGACGTGTCCCGCGCCGTTCCACGCATTGCCGTCCAGCGCGGTGGCGGCCAGATGGAACGCGCGGTTGGGGATGCCCGAGTTGATATGCACGCCGCCGTTGTCGCGCGGCGTATCGACGTAGTCACGCATGTGCGCGGGCTGCGGGTCCTTGCCCAGCACCGGATCGTCGTACGCGGTGCCCGGCTCGGCCATCGAGCGCAGCGCCCGCGCCCGGACCTTTTCGGTGAAGAGGCCCTGTCCCACCAGCCAGTCCGCCTGGCGGGCCGTCTGCCCCAGCGAATACTGCTTGACCAGCGCGCCGAAGACGTCGCACAGCGATTCGTTCAGCGCACCGGACTGGCCTTGGTAGAGCAGGGCGGCCTCGGAGTCGATCACGCCGTGCGTGAGCTCGTGGCCGATGATGTCGACCGCGATGGTGAAGCGGTTGAAGATCTCGCCGTCGCCATCGCCAAACACCATCTGCGCGCCGTTCCAGAAAGCGTTTTCGTAGTCTTCGCCGTAATGCACCGTGCCGATGAGCGGCAGGCCGTGCGCGTCAATGGAGTGCCGCTTGTACACGTTCCAGAAAAGCTTGTAGGTCGAGCCCAGATGCGCATAGGCCTCGTCCACCGCGGCGTCGCCGCTGGGCCGCGCGCCTTCGGCGCGCACCAGCTTGCCGGGCAGCGTGGTGCCGTTGCCGGCATCGTGCACGGCGCGGTCGGGCGTGCCGGCCGGTGCGACCTGGCGCGCCGGCGCGAGCGTTGCGCGAGGCGGCTGTCCCGCCATCTCGCGCAGGCTGCGCTGCTGCTGATCGATGATCATCGTCTTGACGGCGGGCATGCTGACGCGCGCATCGGTGTGCTGCGCAAGCCGGTCCAGCATGTACGGCGGGACCACTCCGATGAGGGGAGCGGACTCGGAAGGGCGGGGCATGGTCGGTCTCCGACAAGCGCGCCGGATGGAACCCCGGCGCGGTCCTGTTTAACGTAGCAGATGGGTGAACAGGGAGCCGTAACAGGATGCGGCGCGATGCGCCCCGGCAACGGGCGCGCCTCGACAGCGTCGCGCCGATCCGGTAGGGTCTTGCGCTTTCCTTTCATGCCGGACCCTTGCAATGCCGACTCCCGACTACCGCATCACCGCCCTGACGTTGACCGAC
>JAEYVD010000062.1 GCA_023432075.1 Pseudomonadota bacterium
ATCAATGACAGCAAGGGCACCAACGTGGGCGCCACCGTGGCCGCGCTGGAAGGCCTGGGTCAGCCTGTGGTGCTGATCGCCGGCGGCCAGGGCAAGGGCCAGGATTTCTCGCCGCTGATTCCAGGGGTGTCGCGTCATGCGCGCGCGGTGATGCTGATCGGCCTGGACGGCCCCGAGATCGGACGTGTGCTGGAGCCGACCGGCGTCAAGTGCATCACCGTCGAAACGCTGCGCGACGCCGTGCGCGGCGCGGCCGAACTGGCTCAGCCCGGCGACGCGGTGCTGCTGTCGCCGGCCTGCGCCAGCCTGGACATGTTCCGCAATTACCCGCATCGCGGGCAAGTGTTCGTGGAAGAGGTCGAAGACCTGGCCCGCGACCGTGGGGAGGTGGCATGATCCGCAACGCCGCTTCCCGGGCGAAATCCATGGCGCGCGACGCCGAGGGCGCACAATGAGCCTGATCGCCGACCTCACCGCCAGCGTCAACGCCGTACGGCCCGGCCGTACCCGCATGCGCAACTTCGACATGCCGCTCGTGATCGCGGCTTCGACGTTGCTGCTGCTCGGCCTGCTGATGGTGTATTCGGCGTCGATCGCGCTGGCCGACGGCCCGCGCTATGCGTCCTATGGCCGCTACTACTTCGTGATCCGCCACGGCCTGTTCGTGAGCGCGGGGCTGGTCGGCGCCGCCGTGGTGCTGTCGATCCCCATCCGCGTCTGGCAGCGCCTGGCCGTGCCGCTTTTCGTGGTGACGATGGTGCTGCTGGTGGCCGTGCTGATCCCGGGGATCGGCCGCGAGGTCAACGGCGCGCACCGCTGGATTCCGCTGGGTCCGTTGAACTTCCAGCCGTCCGAACTGATGAAACTTGCAGCCTTGCTGTACGCGGCGGATTACACCGTGCGCAAGCAGGAGCACATGCAGGCCTTTGCCCGCGGCTTTTTGCCGATGGCGTTTGCGCTGGCCGGCGTGGGCATGCTGCTGCTGCTCGAGCCCGACCTGGGTGCCTTCATGGTGATCGTGGCCATTGCCATCGGCATCCTCTTCCTGGGCGGCATCAACGGCAAGTATTTCAGCAGCCTGCTCGCCGTGCTGGTGGGCACGTTCCTGATGCTGATCTGGCTGTCGCCATGGCGCCGTGCGCGTCTGTTCGCGTACCTGGATCCCTGGAACGAAGACAACGCATATGGCAGCGCCTATCAGTTGTCGCATTCGCTGATTGCGCTGGGCCGCGGTGAATGGCTTGGCGTGGGCCTGGGCGCCAGCGTCGAGAAGCTGCATTACCTGCCCGAAGCGCACACCGACTTCCTGATGGCCGTGGTGGGCGAGGAGCTGGGATTTGCGGGCGTGATGCTGGTGATCACGCTGTTTGCCATCATCGTCTACCGCGGTTTCGACATCGGCCGGCAGGCCATCGCCATGGAGCGCACGTTCGCCGGGCTGGTTGCGCACGGCGTGGCCATGTGGTTTGGCGTGCAATCGTTCATCAACATGGGTGTGTGCCTGGGCCTGCTGCCCACCAAGGGTCTGACGCTGCCGCTGATGAGCTACGGTGGTTCGGGCGTGGTGATGAATCTGTGCGCGCTGGCCATGCTGATCCGGGTCGATGTGGAAAATCGCATCATGATGCGCGGAGGACGGGTATGACCGCCGCGCGCACCATCCTCATCATGGCCGGCGGCACCGGCGGCCACATCATGCCGGGTCTGGCCGTAGCGGACGTGCTGCGCGAACGCGGCTGGCGCGTGCTGTGGCTGGGCAATCCTGAAAAGATGGAAGGCCGTCTCGTGCCGCCGCGCGGCATCGAACTGGTGCCGCTGCGTTTCCAGGGCGTGCGCGGCAAGGGCGCGTCCGCGCTGCTCAAGCTGCCGTTCCTGTTGTTGCGCGCGTTTGCGCAGGCGTGGTCGCGGCTGTCTGACGTGCGTCCCGATGTGGTGCTGGGGATGGGCGGCTATGTGGCGTTCCCGGGCGGCGTGATCGCTGCCCTGCGCGGCACACCGCTGGTCGTCCACGAACAGAATGCCGTCGCGGGCACCGCGAACAAATGCCTGGCCAAGATGTCGCGCCGCGTGCTGAGCGGTTTTCCCGGCGTGCTGCCCAAGGGTGAAGCCATGGGCAACCCGGTGCGTGCCGACTTGTGCGCCTTGCCCGATCCCGCCGAACGCTATGCCGGCCGCAGCGGCCCGCTGCGCGTGCTGGTGGTGGGCGGCAGCCTGGGGGCGCAGGCCTTGAATACCACTGTGCCGCAGGCGCTTGCGCGTCTGCCGCTCGAACGCCGGCCGACAGTCGTTCACCAGGCTGGCGAACAACATTTGCCGGCGCTGCAGCAGGCCTACGCCCAAGCGGGTGTGCAGGCCGACTGCCGCGCCTTCATCGACGACATGGCGGGCGCCATGGCCGACGCCGACCTGCTGATCTGCCGCGCGGGCGCCATGACGGTGTCCGAAGTGGCGGCTGCCGGCGTTGCGGCGCTGTTCGTGCCGTTCCCCCACGCGATCGATGACCACCAGACCGCCAACGCGCGCTTCCTGAGCGACGCGCAGGCCGCGTGGCTGCAGCCGCAGACCGCCATGACGCCCGAGTGGCTGGCGGACTGGCTGAGCCAGCGCACCCGACAAGAACTCGAGGCTGTCGCCGTCCGGGCCCGCGCGCATGCGCGTCCCGACGCGGCCGCCCATATCGCCGACGTCTGTGAACAAGCAGCGGGGCGTTCATCATGAAACACAGAATTCAACATATCCATTTTGTAGGCATCGGCGGTTCGGGCATGAGCGGCATCGCCGAAGTGCTGCTGAACCTGGGCTACGACATCAGCGGCTCCGACCTGAACGAGTCGGCGGTGACGCGCCGCCTGGCCGGTCTGGGCGTGAAGATCGCGATCGGCCATGCCGCCAGCAACGTCACGGGCGCCAGCGCCATCGTCACGTCCACCGCGGTGGCGGGCGACAACCCCGAAGTGATCGCGGCGCGCGCGGCGCGCATCCCGGTGGTGCCGCGCGCCATCATGTTGGCCGAACTGATGCGCTTGAAGCGCGGCATCGCCGTGGCGGGCACGCACGGCAAGACCACCACGACCAGCCTGGTCGCCAGCGTGCTGGCGGCGGGCGACCTCGATCCCACGTTCGTGATCGGCGGCCGGCTGAATTCGGCGGGCGCCAATGCGCGGCTGGGGCAGGGCGACTACATCGTGGTCGAGGCCGACGAATCCGACGCCTCGTTCCTGAACCTGTTGCCGGTGATGGCCATCGTGACCAACATCGATGCCGATCACATGGACACGTACGGGCATGACGTGGCGCGCCTGAAGAGCGCCTTCATCGAATTCACGCAGCGCCTGCCGTTCTACGGCAGCGCCGTGCTGTGCTCGGACGACGCGAACGTGCGCGAGATCATGCCGTTCGTGTCGCGTCCCATCACGACCTACGGCCTGAACGAGGACGCCCAGGTGCGCGCCTACGAAGTGCAGGCTGACGGCACGCGCATGCGCTTTAACGTGCAGCGCACGCATCGCGACACGCTGCTGCCGCCGCTGAATGTGGAACTGAACCTGCCCGGGCTGCACAACGTGCGCAATGCGCTGGCCGCGATCGCCGTGGCGACCGAGCTGGGCGTGTCCGACGCCGCCATCTGCGAGGCGCTGGGTTCGTTCAAGGGCGTGGGACGCCGCTTCACGCAGACGGGCGAGTTCGCGGTGCCCGCCAACCACGGCGGCGGCACCTTCACGGTGATCGACGACTACGGTCACCATCCCGTCGAGATGTCCGCGACGCTGGCTGCGGCGCGAGGCGCCTGGCCCGACCGCCGTATCGTGCTGGCCTTCCAGCCGCACCGCTATACGCGGACGCGCGATTGCTTCGAGGATTTCGTCCGGGTGCTGGGCACGGCCGACGCGGTGCTGCTGACCGAGGTCTACGCCGCTGGCGAGCCCCCGCTGGTCGCAGCCGACGGACGCGCCCTGTCGCGTGCGCTGCGCGTGGCGGGCAAGGTCGAGCCGGTGTTCGTTGAAGATGTGGCCGATCTGCCGCAGACGGTCGTGGATTTTGTGCGCGATGGCGACGTCGTCATCGTGATGGGGGCGGGTTCGATCAGCAAGGTCCCCGCCCAGGTGGGAGAGCTGGCATGAGCAAGCAATTCGGCAAGGTAGGTGTGTTGTACGGCGGCCGGTCCGCCGAGCGCGAAGTCTCGCTCATGTCGGGCAAGGGCGTGCAGGAGGCCCTGCGCAGCGCCGGCGTGGACGCGCACCTGTTCGACACCGGCGAGCGCAGCCTTGCCGAGCTGGCGGCTGAAGGCTTTGACCGCGTGTTCATCGCATTGCACGGCCGCTACGGCGAAGACGGCACGCTTCAGGGCGCGCTGGAACTGCTGGGCATTCCCTATACCGGCAGCGGCCCGATGGCATCGGCTCTGGCCATGGACAAGACCATGACCAAGCGCATCTGGCTGCAGCATGGCCTGCCCACGCCCGACTTTGAAGTGCTCGACGCCGATACCGATCTGCGCCTGGTTCCGGACCGCCTGCAGTTGCCGCTGATCATCAAGCCGCCGCACGAGGGCTCGACCGTGGGTATCACCAAGGTCGTCGGTTACTCGGACATGAAAGAAGCCTACGCCGCGGCCGCGCGCTACGACAGCGAGGTCCTGGCCGAGCAGTTCATCACCGGACGCGAGCTGACCGTGGCGATCGTCGGGTCCGGAAAGGCCGCGCGCGCGCTGCCGGTGATCGAGATCGCCGCGCCCGGCGGCAACTACGACTACGAACACAAGTATTTCTCTGACGACACGCAGTATTTCTGCCCGGCCGCCTTGCCCGCGGACGTGGCTGAAGAAGTCGCGCAGATTGCCGTAAAGGCCTATCAGACGCTGGGCTGCGAGGGCTGGGGCCGCGCGGATTTCATCCTCGACGGCGACAACCGGCCCTGGCTGCTTGAAATGAATACTTCGCCCGGCATGACCGGCCACTCACTGGTGCCCATGGCCGCGAAGGCCGTGGGAATCAGCTATGCAGAATTGTGCGTGGCCATCCTGTCCGAGGCCACGTGCAAGGTGCACGGCCACGCTCGCAACGCTTGACCTGGATATTCCGTGTGGAACGACGCTCGTACTACCAACCTGATCGCCAACACGCTAGCCGTGCTGGCGGTTGCCGCCATGCTCATCGCGGGCGTGGTGTGGGTGGCGCAGCGTCCGTACTTCACGCTGACGGCGATCGAGCTGGAGTCGATGCCGGACACCGATCTGCACTATGTGTCGACGGGCGCCGTGCGTTCGGCGATCGCCGGTCGCGTGAAGGGCAATTTCTTCACGGTGGACCTGGACGACGCGCGCGAGATCTTCGAATCGGTGCCATGGGTCCGGCATGCCACCGTGCGGCGGATCTGGCCCAACGTGCTGCGTGTGCGCATCGAAGAGCAGCAGCCGCTGGCGCTGTGGAACGAAAACCAGATGATCAACACCTGGGGCGAGGCGTTCACGGCCAACACGGGCGAGGTGGACGACGACACGGTGCTGCCGCAGTTCTCCGGGCCGGATGGCACGGAAGCGCTTGTGGTGCAGCGCTACGCCGAGCTGGCGCGCTGGTTCGCGCCGCTGGACATGCATGTGGAACAGTTGGAACTGAGCCCGCGCTATGCCTGGCGCGTGGTGTTGTCCAACGGCATGCTGCTGGACCTGGGCCGCGATCCGGGCGCCGACGCGCCGGACCCGCACGGCCTGCCCGGCGCCTTGCCGTTCGCGGCTCGTATTCAACGCTTTGTGCAGGCGTGGCCCACCGTGGCGGGGCGCCTGGAAGGGCGCACCGTCACGCAGGCCGACCTGCGCTACCCGAATGGTTTCGCCCTGGCGCTGGCCCCGTTGCCCGCGTCGGAAACCAAATCCAAATCCACACCGAAACCTCCCAAGAAACGCTAACGCCATGACCCGTGACATCAAGGACCTTATCGTCGCCCTCGATATCGGCACCAGCAAGGTGGTGGCTGTGGTGGCTGAAATCCTGCCTGAAGGCCGCTTCGAGGTGCTGGGCCTGGGCCAGCACGAATCGCGCGGCATGCGTAAGGGCGTGGTCGTCAACATCGAGACCACTGTGAATTCCATTCAGCGCGCGCTTGAAGAAGCCGAGCTGATGGCAGATTGCAAGATTCGAGACGTCTACACCGGCATTGCCGGCAGCCATATCCGCAGCTTCAATTCCAGCGGCATGGTCGCCGTCAAGGACAAGGAAGTCACCGCCACCGACGTCGCCCGCGTCATCGAGACCGCCAAGGCGGTGAACATCCCGACCGATCAGCAGGTGCTGCACGTGCTGACTCAGGAATTCATCGTCGACGGCCAGGAAGACATCCGCGAACCCATCGGCATGAGCGGCCTGCGCCTGGAAGTGCGCGTGCATATCGTGACGGGCGCGGTCAGCGCCGCGCAGAACATCGTCAAGTGCGTGCGCCGCTGCGGCCTTGAAGTGCAGGACCTGATCCTGCAGCCGCTCGCTTCCAGCCTGGCCGTCCTGACGGCGGACGAAAAGGAGCTGGGCGTCGTCCTCGTCGATATCGGCGGCGGCACGACCGACGTTGCCATCTTCACTGGCGGCGCGATCCGCCATACCGCCGTGCTGCCGATCGCCGGCGATCAGATCACCAACGACATCGCGGCGATGCTGCGCACGCCCACGCCCGATGCCGAAGAAATCAAGCTGCGCTACGGCGTCGCCAAGCAGGTGTTGGCCAGCCCGGACGAGTCCGTGGAAGTGCCGGGCCTGGGCGATCGCGGCCCGCGCCAAGTCAAGCGTCAGGCGCTGGGCGCGGTGATCGAGCCGCGCGTCGAAGAGCTGTTCACCCTGGTGCAGCAAGTGGTGCGCGACTCCGGCTACGAGGACCTGCTGGCTTCCGGCGTGGTCCTGACCGGCGGATCCGCGCAGCTGCCCGGCATGATCGAACTGGCCGAGGACGTGTTCCTCAAGCCGGTTCGCGTGGCGGTGCCCGAGTACGAAGGCAGCCTTGCCGACGTGATGCGCAACCCGCGCTTCTCGACGGTGATGGGGCTGCTGCAGGAAGCGCGCATGCAGCGTGTGCGTGGCCGCAAGGTGGCCGCGCAGACGGGCAATTTCAAGAGTCTGCTTGCGCGCATGAAGGAGTGGTTCATGAATTAAAGGGTGCAGGTTGGGGCCTGCTCCTTGGTGCGAACCGCGGTTGTCTAGCGGGGCGCGCCAGAAAGAGGAGGCGTCTCAAACCCGTGGCGGGCCTATGTAGCCGGCGTCGGCTTTGAGGCGATTCACAAAAGATAGGTTGTCGGGGAATTTTTGTGATTTGCAAATTCGGACTTGTGAGGGAGTCATCATGATGAACTTTGAGATGCTTGAGAACAACACCAAAGGGACCGTAATCAAGGTCGTTGGTGTGGGCGGTGCGGGCGGTAATGCCGTCGCGCACATGATTCGCAGCGGTGTGCACGGGGTGGATTTCATCTGCGCCAACACCGATGCGCAAGCGCTGGCGGCTACCAATGCGCCGGTGCAGATCCGTCTGGGCCGTACCGGCCTGGGCGCGGGCGCCAAGCCCGAGCAAGGACGCGCGTCGGCGGAAACCGCGCGTGAGGAAATCCGTGCCGCGCTGAACGGCGCGCACATGGTCTTCATCACCGCGGGCATGGGCGGCGGCACCGGTACCGGTGCAGGTCCGGTCGTGGCCGAAGTGGCGAAGGAACTGGGCATCCTGACCGTTGGCGTGGTCACGAAGCCTTTCTCCTTTGAAGGCAACAAGCGCCTGAAGATGGCCGAGGACGGTATCTCGGAACTGGCCAAGCACGTGCATTCGCTCATCGTGGTGCTCAACGAGAACCTCTATGAACTGATGGACGAGGACGCGACGCAGGAAGACTGCTTCCGTTCGGCCGACGACATCCTGCACAACGCGTGCGCGGGTATCGCCGAAATCATCAACGTCGAAGGCAACGTCAACGTCGACTTCGAAGACGTGAAGACGATCATGGGCGAGCAGGGTCAGGCCATGATGGGCACGGCGTCGGCATCGGGCGCGGATCGCGCCCGCGTGGCCGCCGAGCACGCCATTGCTTGCCCGCTGCTGGAAGGCGTGGATCTGAACGGCGCGCGTGGCGTGCTGGTCAACATCACCGCCAGCCGCTCGCTGAAGATGCGCGAAACGCGCGAAATCATGGAAACGATCCGCAGCTACGCTTCGGACGACGCCACCGTGATCTTCGGCACCGCCTACGACGAGTCCATGGGCGAAAACCTGCGCGTGACGGTGGTTGCAACCGGCCTGGGCCGTGCGCAAGCCCGTCCGCAACTGGTGCAGAACACGGCTGAAGTGCTGCGCACCGGTACCGACAACATGCCCATGGGCACGATGCCGGCCGGTCAAGGTGGTGACTACCGCAATCTGGACATGCCCTCGGTCATGCGCAATCCGCGCAGCCAGGCGTCGGCCCAGGTGCGCGCGCTGGAAAGCTCGGGAATGGATCATTTCGACATCCCGGCCTTCCTGCGTAAGCAAGCGGACTGAACCTAGAGCCGGTCAACGGCTCTAACTGCACTCCCTCATCTCCGGTTCACCTGTCCCCACGGGTGAACCGGAGGCAGAGCGGTCCGTGTTTCCCTTGCACGATAAATAAGGGACGGAGGTATAGATCGGTCTGAGCGCCCAGTTTGGATGGCGGCACAGATCGGACAGCGTTACAATACTTCGGTTACGCCGGCAATACGTACTTATCTTGCCGGCTTCCGGGTTCAAAATTCCAAGTCTCATGTTCCGACAGCGCAGCATTCAGAATCTCGTCCGCACGACAGGCGTCGGCGTCCACTC
>JAEYVD010000154.1 GCA_023432075.1 Pseudomonadota bacterium
AGGCGGTAATACCGGACAGGTGGCAGCCGCCACGCCGGACGTCAGCGGTTCTGCCGTGGTGCTGTCGCTGGCGCGCATGAACCGGGTGCGCGCTCTGGATCTGGACAACGACACCATCACGGTCGAAGCGGGTTGTGTGCTGCAGTCGGTGCAGGCGTCGGCGCACCAGGCGGGCCGGCTCTTCCCGCTATCGCTGGGGGCGCAAGGAAGCTGCACCATTGGCGGCAATCTGGCCACCAACGCGGGCGGCACGCAGGTGCTGCGTTACGGGAACGCGCGCGAGCTTGCGCTGGGACTGGAAGTCGTCACGCCGCAGGGCGAGATCTGGCATGGCCTGCGCGGCCTGCGCAAGGACAACACGGGCTACGACTTGCGCGATCTGTACATCGGCAGCGAGGGCACGCTGGGCATCATCACCGCGGCGGTGCTCAAGGTGTTTCCGTTGCCGGTCGCGCAGCGAACCGCGCTGATCGCCGTCGCCAGCCTTGAGCAGGCCGTGCAACTGCTGCAACGCGCCCGCGCGGGCTTTGGCGCCGGACTGACCGCATTTGAAGTGATGTCGGCGGCGTGTCTGCGTGACGTGGTCCAGGCTTTCCCGCAGCAGCGCCTGCCATTCGCCGATCTGCCCGTGGACGCATGGTGCGCGCTGCTGGAACTCTCGGACAGTGAGGACGAAATGCACGCGCAGACGCGGCTGGAGGCCGTGCTGACGGCGGCGCTGGAGGCTGGCGACGCGCTGGATGCAGCAGTGTCGGTGTCCGGCGCGCAAAGCGCCGCATTCTGGCACCTGCGCGAGAGCATCACCCTGGCGTTGGCCAAGGCCAGCGCGTGTGTCAAACATGACATCTCGCTGCCCGCCTCACGCATCCCTGCCTTTGTGCGGGCCACCGACCATGCCTTGGCCACGGCGTTTCCCGGCGTGCGCATGCGCGTGTTCGGCCATCTGGGCGACGGCAATCTGCATTACAACGTGCTGCCGCCGCAGGGCGTGCCGGAACCGGCGATCCAGCGGCTCGTCCACGACCGCGTGCACGAGGCCGGCGGGTCTATCAGCGCCGAGCAGGGAATCGGCCAACGCCGGGTGCTCGACCTGGAGCGATACAAGAGTCCCGTGGAACTGGACCTGATGCGACGCATCAAGCATGCCCTGGACCCGCAAGGGCTGATGAATCCCGGCAAGGTGCTGTCCTCCTCGGCAGATCGCGCCTTGGCGTAGCGCGCCCCGACGGCGCGCGCCATTTCAATGACGGCCTCCCGGCCCAATGACATAACAACTGGAGACAAGAAAATGTTGCTGATGAGCAAGACCCTCGTGCGCGCCGCGCTGTCCGTCGCCGGCCTTTGCGCTGCTTTGCCGGCGTGGGCCTGGCCCGACCGGCCCATCGAACTGGTGGTCGGGTTTGCGCCCGGTGGCGGCACCGACCTGACGGCCCGTGCCTTGGCCGTCTTCCTGGAAAAGGAACTGGGCACGACTGTCGTTGTGCAGAACAAGCCGGGCGCGTCCAGCGCGATCGCCCTGTCCTACGTGGCGCGCGCCAAGCCGGACGGCTACACGCTGGCAATGACGAACATGCCGGGGCTGGTGTCGCTGCCGATCGAGCGTCAGGCGGGCTTCACCGGCGACGACTTCACGTACCTGGCCAACCTGGTCCGCGACCCCAGCGCGTTCAGCGTGGCCAGCGACAGCCCGTACAAGACCTTGCAGGCCTTGATCGCCGCCGCCAAGGAACGGCCGGATGCGGTGAGTTATGGATCGACGGGCGTGGGCACCGACGATCATCTGGCGCTGGTGTTGTTCCAGGCGCAGACGGGGACCAAGCTCAATCACGTTCCGTACAACGGCGCGGGCCCGTTGCGCAGTTCGGTGCTGGGGGGGCATACCGTCATTGGCGGCCTGAATCTGGGGGAGGTCATGCCGTACAACGGCAAGAATATGCGGGTGTTGGCGCAAGCCAGCGAAAAGCGGTCGCCGCTGGGCCCGGATGTGCCCACGTTCAAGGAATTGGGCGTGAACCTGGTGTTTGCCTCGGAACGCGGCATCGTCGGACCCAAGGGCTTGCCTGCCGACGTGTCGGAAAAACTGCGGCAGGCGCTGGGCAAGGTGGCGGCCAATCCTGCGTTCCAGACCCAGATGAAGCAGCAGTTCACGGAAATGGACTACGTGGACGGGCCGCAGTGGCAGGAGCGCCTGAAGGGCGACGATGCGCGCCTGCGGCAGATCTGGGCCCAGACGCCCTGGGTGGAGTAGCCTGCGCGATTACGCCAGCGGCAAGGTCAGCACGCCTTGCGGGGCCGGGCGCATCATGACCCGCCGGTACCACGCCGATAGCGCGGGGGTATCGGGCCGTTCAATCGGCATGGCGAGCCATCGATGGGCGGCCGCGACCAGCGCGATGTCGCCCATCGTGAGATGACGGCCCGCGATGAATTCGCGGCCTTGCAGGGCCTGGTCCAGGATCAGGGCGCGCGCGTTCGAGCGCTGGACGGATTTCTCGATGGCGGCCTTGTCGCGCTTGTCTTCGGGTGTGCGGATCAGGCCCAGAAATGCCGGCACCATGGCCGGCTGCCATTCGGTCGCCTGCCAGTCCATCCAGCGGTCCGCGTCGGCGCGCAGGCAGACATCCTCGGGCCACAGCGTGCCCACGCCGTAGCGTGCCGCCAGGTAGCGCACGATGGCATTGGACTCCCAAAGGATGAAGCCGCCGTCGTCGATGACCGGCACCAGGCGGTTGGGATTGAGCTTTGCCGCATAATCGTCGGTGTCGACCACGCCGTAGGGGCCGCCTGCCTGGACAAAGGTGTGCGGGAGCGCCAGCTCGCGTACGGCCAGCATTACTTTTTGAACGTTGACGGATGTCAGGCGTCCCCAGATCTTCAACATAGCCAATCCTTTCAAAGGTCAGGCCGGCGGCAGGTGCCGCCGCGCAAAGCCGCTGTCGCGCCCGAAGCGCGTCCAGTCGAATGCCGGCCCGGGGTCGGTCTTGCGGCCCGGGGCGATATGTTCGTGTCCCTGGGCGGCCACCAGGGGATAGCGCGCGCGCAGCGTGTGGGTCAGCTTGCGCAGCGACGCATATTGCTCGTCAGTGTAGGGCAGCGTGTCCGTGCCTTCCAGTTCGATGCCGAGGGAAAAATCGTTGCAGCGCTCGCGGCCCGCAAAGCAGGACACGCCGGCGTGCCAGGCGCGCCGGTCCGTGGAGACGAATTGCATGATGCTGCCGTCGCGGCGGATGAAAAAGTGCGCGGACACGCGCAGCCCGCGCAGGCGTTCCAGCCAGGGATGCGAGCCGTAGTCGAGCGTGTTCAGAAAGAGGCCCGCGACTTCTGGGCCGCCGAACTTGCCCGGGGGCAGGCTGATGTTGTGCAGGACCAGCAACGAGACCTGCGCGCCCGCGGGTCGCGTGTCGCAGTTGGGCGAGCGCAAGAGGGAAACGCCCGGCGCCGGCGCCAGCCAGCCATGTCGATCCAGGAGCAAAGGCATAGGGAGGGAGCGAGTGAGGATTCCGGCGCCCATTATGCCGTGGGCCCGACGATTGCCCTATCCGGCCACTTGGCCCGCCCGCACGAATGGGGCTCAGCGCTTGGCAGGGCCCTGGCGCGCGTGGTCGGCGCTGCACCAGGTCTGGCCGTTCTGCAGCAATGCCTCGGAGCGGGGCAGATGGATGCCGCAGTGGGCGCAGCGCACCATGGATTCCAGAGTGGGTGGGGCCGCCTCGGCCTGCGCTTTTTTCTTCGGGCCGTCCTGCCGCTGCGCGGCCATGCGCCCGGCGATGCGGGCAACAAACAGGACCAGGATGATCAGAACGATCCAGAACAGCAACTTGCCCACGTCAGCCTCGATGCAGAATCATTTCCAGCACGAACCGGCTACCGGTGTAGGCCAGAATCAAAAAACCGAATCCCGTCAGGGTCCAGCGCAGGGCTACGCGGCCGCGCCATCCCCAGATGTGGCGCCCGGCCAGCAGCACCCCGAAAGTCAGCCAGGACAGCAGCGTGAAAACGGTCTTGTGGTCGAACGGCAGGATCTTGCCGGTCAGCTTCATGGAGGCGATCGAGCCCGAGCCCACCGCCAGCGTCAACACGACAAAGCCGATCCAGATGATGCGGAAAAGCAGCTGCTCCTGCACCAGCAGTGGCGGCTGGGAGTCAAGCACGCGCCCGATGATGCTGCGTTCGGCGGGCGCATCCAGGGGACGGTGCAGGTGGCGGTCCAGGAGGGCCATCATCATGGCGTGCAGGGCCGCGATGGTGATGAGGCCGTAGGCCGCCAGAGCGATCAAGAGGTGCACGCGCAGCCAGGCGTCGTTGGCATGCGGCACGAATTGTCCTTGCGGGAAGATGGCAGCAAGGCCGCTGGCGAGGGCGGCGGCGGGCAACAGCAGCAATTGCAGGCCGTCGATGCGCACGAGCAGGCTTTCCACCCAGAACACCACCATGCCCAGCCAAATGGCGGCGGACAGGGCAAGGGCCCATCCGATGAACAGATGCTGGGCGCCCAGCATCGATTGTTGCAACCCGATTCCATGGAGAACCAGGGCGCCCAGCAGGCACAGACGGGCAATTTTGCCGGTCTGTTCCACTTCCTTGGCGCCGGCCAGGCGGATCCAGAGCGACCCCCCGAGCACCGCGTACGCCAAGGCAGCCGCTGTGTGAAATACAATGCCTAGTGACATAGAAACCGTTGTCTGGATGGGGCCTTTGGGGTGCACGTCACCCGAAAGCGCAGAATCCGCGCCTGCGGCCACCGTTCAATCGACTAGTTTAAGCGGAAACGCCTCTCATGCTCGATAACCTAACTCAACGCCTGTCGCGCGTCGTCAAGACGCTGCGCGGGGAAGCCCGCCTTACCGAGGCCAACACGCAGGAGATGCTGCGCGAAGTGCGCATGGCGCTCCTGGAAGCCGACGTCGCGCTGCCGGTCGTTCGCGACTTTGTCGCGCGGGTGAAGGAAAAGGCGCTGGGCGAAGAAGTCGCCGGCAGCCTCAGCCCGGGCCAAGCGCTGGTCGGCGTCGTCCACAAGGAACTGACCGCCCTCATGGGCGGCGACCTGGGCGCCGACGCCAACGAACTGTCGCTGGCCGTCCAGCCGCCCGCCGTGATCCTGATGGCGGGCCTGCAGGGCGCCGGCAAGACCACCACCACCGGTAAGCTGGCGCGCTGGCTCACCGAGGGCCAGCATACCCAGCACGGCCGCAAGACCGGCAAGAAAAAAGTGCTGGTGGTGTCCGCCGACGTCTATCGTCCGGCCGCTATCGACCAGTTGAAGAGCGTGGCCGCGCAGGTCGGCGTGGATTTTCTGCCTTCCGACCCCAGCCAGAAGCCCGAAGACATTGCACGCGGCGCCGTGGATCACGCGCGCCGCCATCATTACGACGTGCTGATCCTGGATACGGCCGGCCGTCTGGGTATCGACGAGGCCATGATGCGCGAGATCCGCGCGCTGCATGACCTGGTCAAGCCGGTGGAAACGCTGTTCGTTGTGGACGCGATGCAGGGCCAGGACGCGGTCAATACCGCGCGCGCCTTTGCCGAAGCGCTGCCGCTGACCGGCGTCGTCCTGACCAAGCTGGACGGCGATGCCCGCGGCGGCGCGGCCCTGTCGGTGCGCCACGTGACCGGCAAGCCGCTCAAGTTTGTCGGTGTGTCGGAAAAGCTCGATGGCCTGGAGCCCTTCTATCCGGACCGCATGGCGCAGCGCGTGCTGGGCATGGGCGACATCGTCTCGCTGGTTGAACAGGCGCAGAAGAACATCGATATCGCCGAGGCGCAAAAGCTTGCGTCCAAGATCAAGTCGGGCAACAAGTTCGACCTGAACGACTTCCGCGACCAGCTTGGCCAGGTGAAAAAGCTGGGCGACATGGGCTCGCTGCTTGAAAAGCTGCCCGCCCAGTTCCAGCAGGCCGCGGGTCAGTTGCAGGGCGGCCAGGCTGAAAAACAGCTTCGCCGCACCGAAGGCATCCTGAATTCGATGACGGCCGCCGAACGCGCCAAGCCCGAACTCATCAAGGCCTCGCGCAAGCGCCGCATCGCGGCGGGTTCCGGCGTGCCGGTCCAAGAGGTCAACCGCCTGCTGGCTCAGTTCGAGCAGATGCAAGGCATGATGAAGCAGATGAAAAAGGGCGGCATGGCCAAGATGATGCGCGCCATGGGCGGCATGAAGGGCTTGGGCCGTTTTGGAATGAAGTAAAAAAATGGCCAGACGTTGCGTCTGGCCAAGCAATCGCGGCGGGCAGGGGGCGCCGCGCCGCGACACAAGCCGGAGAACGCATGGGTGTCCCCCGGATTGTTGGAATGCGGGCCGCTTACGACAGCGGCGGGATGCGCAGCACCTGGCCCGGGTAGATCTTGTCGGGGCTGGTGAGCATGGGCTTGTTGGCTTCGAAGATCAGCGTGTTCTTGGCGCCCTGGCCCTTGCCGTATTGCGCTTCGGCGATCTTCCACAGGTTGTCGCCCTTTTGCACGGTGTACATCTTGGCTTCCGGCGTGGCCTGCTTGACCTGCAGCTGGTTGTCCACCGCGGCCACGCCCACGGTGTTGCCCAGCGCCAGCGAAATCTTCTCGGCCTCTTCCGTGCTCAGCGCCTGACCCGCGACCGTCACCTTGTCGCCGTCCACCGTGATTTGCAGGCCATCCGCGTTCAGGCCGTGCTTATCGAGCTCTTTCTTCAATTCTTCCGCCGTCGCGGCCTTGGCCTCGCTGGCGCCGAAGAGCTTTTCTCCAACGTCCTTGATGAAATTGAGCAGACCCATAGTGTTTCCTTTTATCGATGTTGCGGTGAGAAAACCTGCGTGCTCCAAAGGCGCCTGCCGGGGGCAGGGCGGCGCGACAGAAACGATTATGACTCGCACATTTGCCGTACGACGAGAGGGCGCGGTGTAACAGGTTGCTAGCCTCTTGCCAGACTACGCAACAATGCTGGCACCTTCGCAGGACGTTGGTATCCGCGG
>JAEYVD010000173.1 GCA_023432075.1 Pseudomonadota bacterium
CTGGCCAGCATGCCGGCCACGGTGCCAACGGACGGCCACAGCCGGGTGAATCCGTGCGTGTATTTCAGGCCGACGGCCCAGACGATTTCGAACAGGCCGGCCAATACCAGGATGATCCAGGTCATTCACGACTCCCCAGTTACGCTGCCGGCAAGCCGCCGGCATAAATGGGGTCGTCCCCGGAAAAGGCGCCAGCCGTTTGACGGGGCGCAGCAACGGGCCGTCCCGTTGCGGCAAAAATTATAGAATACCGGCTTTCGACGGCAAATCCGGATGCCGGGCATCAACCATGCAACACTTCGCGGTCCGGGCCGCGGAACCAGGAATTTTTTATGCAACGCATCATGCTGCGGGCAAAGCTGCACCGCGTCACGGTCACCGAAGCCGACCTTCACTACGAAGGGTCTTGCGGCATCGACGAAGACCTCCTCGACGCTGCCGGCATGCGCGAGTTCGAACGCATCGAGCTCTACAACGTGACGAATGGCGAACGCTTCGACACCTACATCATCAAGGCCGCGCGCGGCAGCGGCGCCATCTCGCTGAACGGCGCGGCGGCGCGCCGGGCGCAGGTGGGCGACCTGCTGATCATCTGCACGTACGGCCCCATGTCCGAAGAAGATTCGGCCACGCACAAGCCCCAGGTAGTGCTGGTGGACGACGCCAACCGCGTCAAGGAAATCCGCAAGTTCCCGGCATGACGCCGGGCCGGGCGAAGCGCTTTTCGGGGATATCCGGATAGCGCTTCGTCGTCTCTGAACCGTTTCATCATGAGCTTCCAGGTCATCATTCAACCCAGCAAGCATCAATTCCCGGTCGAGCCCGGCCAGACCGTGCTCGACGCCGCACTGGCGGCGGGCATCGTCCTGCCCTACAGCTGTCGCAACGGCGCGTGCTCCACCTGCAAGGGCAAAGTGGTTTCCGGGGAGTTCGACGCCGGCCAGTACCCCGCGCAGATCCTGTCGCCCGAGGAACTGGCCGACGGCTACACGCTGTTCTGCCAGGCCCGTCCCGAGTCCGACCTCGTGGTCGAGTCCACCGAGGTCCGGCTGGCCAGCGACATCCAGATCCGCAAGCTGCCGTCGCGTGTCCAGACCATGGAACGCGTGGCGCCGGACGTCACGGTCCTGAAGCTGCAACTGCCGGCCTCCGAGCAGTTCCGCTACTACGCCGGGCAGTACGTCGAAATCATTCTGAAGGACGGCCGCCGCCGCAGCTATTCGATGGCCGGCGCGCCGCACACCGGCAGCCCGCTGGAGCTGCACATCCGGCACATGCCGGGCGGTCTCTTCACCGATCACGTCTTCGGCGCCGGCGACACGCAGATGAAGGAACGCGAGATCCTGCGCCTGGAAGGGCCCTTCGGCTCGTTCTTCCTGCGCGAAGACAGCGACAAGCCCATCGTGCTGCTGGCCAGCGGCACGGGCTTTGCGCCAGTCAAGGCGATCGTCGAACACATGATCCACAAGAACATCACCCGGCCCGTCGCGCTGTATTGGGGCGGCCGCCGTCCGCAAGACCTTTACATGGACGCGTTGGCGCAGTCCTGGTCCGCCCAACTGCCCAACCTGCGCTACGTCCCGGTGGTGTCCAACTCGCTGCAGGAAGACAACTGGACCGGCCGCACCGGCTTTGTTCATGAGGCCGTGATGCAAGACATCGCGGACCTGTCCGGGCATCAGGACTATGCTTGCGGCACCCCGCTGATGGTCGATGCCGCGCGCCGCGAGTTCAGCGCGCAGAACGGCCTGCCGCCGGAAGAGTTCTACGCGGACGCGTTCACGTCCGAGGCCGATCTGGCGAAGGCCGGGTCGTAAGTAATATGTTTTTTTATTACTTAGGCGGCTGCAAAACGGCAAGGTAAACTGCTTTGGCAGCGGCCTGCCGGGGTACGCGGACATCGGGTCCGCGCACGCAACCGGCATGCAAGGAGCGATGCGGGCATGAAAGTAGCGGTATTGGGTAGCGGCATTATCGGCATCTCCAGCGCCTGGTGGCTCAGCCAGGCGGGTCATGACGTCGTGGTCATTGACCGCTGCACCGGTCCCGCCCAGGAAACCAGCCTTGCCAATGGCGCGCAGATTTCCGTCTCGTACGCTGAACCCTGGGCCAATCCCCAGGCGCCGATGAAGCTGCTCAGGTGGATGTTCCGCGACGACGCGCCGCTGCTGTTCCGTCCGCAACTGGACTGGCGGCAATGGATGTGGGGGCTGGCCTTCCTGCGCGAATGCCTTCCCAGCCGGCTCGCTCCCAACATCCGGGCCATGGTCCGCATGGCCGAATACAGCCGCGCCACGCTTCGCGGCATGCGCGCCGAACTCGGTATCCAGTACGACCACCTCGAGCGCGGCATCCTGAATTTCTACCGCGATCCCCACGAATTCGAAAACTCGCAGCGCGCCGCCGGCTTGATGCGCGACTTCGGCGTTGAGCGCCGTGTCGTGACCGCCGACGAAGTCATCGCCATCGAGCCCGCGCTGGCGCCGCATCGCGCCACCATCGTGGGGGGCGATTACACCCCCGAGGACGAAAGCGGGGACGTACACCTCTTTACCGTTGCGCTGGCTGAACACTGCGCGCGCGCGGGCGTCGAATTCCAATACAACACGCGAGCGACCCGGCTCCTGACTCAGGGCGGCGCGGTCACGGGCATCGAAATCATTCAGCCCGATGGCCGGTATGCCACGCTCTCGGCCGACGCCTATGTCGTCGCCATGGGTAGCTTCAGCCCCGCGATGCTGCGTCCCCTCGGAATCCCGTGCAACGTGTATCCGGCAAAGGGCTATTCGGCCACC
>JAEYVD010000182.1 GCA_023432075.1 Pseudomonadota bacterium
GCCCGCGACCTGGACCTGCTGGCCGCCCTGGCGCAGCAGAACCTCGTGGTGGTCTACATCAGCATCACCACGCTGGATGCCGGCATGGCCCGCACGCTGGAGCCCCGCGCCGCCGCGCCGTGGCGCCGCCTTGAAGCGGTGCGCAGCCTGACCGACGCCGGCGTGCCGGTGGGCGTGCTGGTGGCCCCGGTCATTCCGTTCATCAACGACGAATCCATGGAACACATCCTCCAGGAAGCCAAGGCCGCCGGCGCGCACTACGCCAGCTACACGGTCCTGCGCCTGCCCTGGGAGGTCAAAACCTTGTTCGAAGACTGGCTCAACGCCCACTATCCCGACCGCGCGCAGCGCGTGCTGCATCGCATCGAAGACCTGCGCAACGGCCGCCGCAACGATCCCAACTTCGGGTCACGCATGCGCGGGACGGGCATCTGGGCCGACCTGTTGCGCCAGCGGTTCGCGGTCGCGACGCGCAAGCTGGGGCTCAACCGCACCCGCCTGTCGCTCGCTTGCAGCCGCTTCGTGCCGCCCGTGGGGCCTGGCGCTTCGGCCTCGCTTTTCGACGCCGCGGCTGCGGTTCCGTCGGGCCCGGCCGCGGCTACGCCGGTTGATGCCGGCGTAGCTGGCGGTGCAGGCGTCTCAGGCGCCGGCAACGCGGCCGGCCCGGGCAGCGCGTCGTCCGATTTTCCATCCCCGGCTGGCGCGAAAGCGTCTTCAGGGGTCCCTTTTCCTGGTGGTTTGCCCGCGGTCAGCGGCGCGTACGGGCGCGGTGCGCGCCAGTTGCGCGTCATGGCAGCCGGCCAATTGTCTTTGTTCGACTGACCGCAGGCTGCTGTTGCCTCGGGTGCATGCCAGGGCGAATCGCCTCGGCGCTGGAACGTTTATCCAAGGAGTTCCCATGAACACCGCTGATTTTTCCGTCCTGCCGGATGAGCTCGTCGTTTCCCTGAATCCGCTGCGCCGCGGCGCAAACCGTGCCCGCGCGTTCTGCGCCAGCCTGACCGGCATGGCCTTGCCCTGGAGCGGTTCGGCCGCTGGCCCGCGCACGCGTGCCACCCGCATGCCCGCCCGCTGGCCATTCCCGCCGGCGCCCACGCCTGAAGATGTATCGATTGGCGAAGCCGGGGTAGGCGTCCCTGCGGCAGGCGTCCCTGCGGCAGGCGGTCCTGCGGCCGGCACGCCGGCGGGCGTCCCCACTGCTGCCGTCGTCCCTACAGCCGTGCCGGCGGCCATCGGCGCGCGCGATCGCAGCATCGGTGACGCCAAGGCTCAGCCCGTGGCCGATCAGCTCACCATGAAAGCCATGATCACGGATGTGGTGCTGGTGTTGGCGTGGGGCGCGATGATTCCCGGCCTGATGTGGTTGGGCGTGGCGGGCGGCTTCTGAAAAGGCCGGCCGCCGGCGGTCAGCTGGATCCCAACAGGATCACGCCCGCCAAAATGGATACGCAACCGGCCAGACGGCCCACGCCCACTTTTTCACGCAGCAGGAACATCCCCGCCAGGGTGCCGAGCATCATGGACATTTCGCGGGCAGGCGCCACCAGGCTCAGGGGCGCGCCGTTGCGCAGCGCGTACAGCACCAGGATGTACCCCAGCGGCGACAGGAAACCCACAGCCAGCGCCAGGTGCCAATGTCCGCGCATGGATTCCCACGATTGCGTGGGGCGGCGCAGCATGTGGGGCGTCATCATGGCGGTGCGGGTCACACAGGTGAACCAGTCGAACAGCACCGGGCTGATCAGCAGCACTTTCACCCCGTACGCGTCCACGACCGTATAGGCGGCGATGAACAGGCCAATCACCACGCCCCAGCGCACACCGATCCACGCCTGGGCCTGCTGAAAGATGGCAAGCCGTCCCTGGGTGGCGATCAGCAGCACGCCGGCCACCACGCACAGCATGCCCGCGATCCCGGTGCTGGTGGCGGGTTCGCCCAAGAGCAGGAAGGCGCCCGTGGTGGAAAGCAGGGGACCGGTGCCCCGCGCAATCGGATAGACCACGGACAGGTCGGCCACCTGATAGCCGCGTTGCAGGCAAAGGCTGTAGCCCAGATGCAACAGGCTGGACGCCAGAATCGCGCCGACGACGGGCCACGTCCAGTTCATGCCGTCGTGCATCAACACCCAGATCACCCAGGGCGCATACAGCACCGAGGCACACAGGCCGTAGGCGAAGACGAAGGGCGCGCCCACCATGGCCGCGCGCTTGGCAAGGAGGTTCCACGTGGCGTGGGCCATCGCCGCCAGGACGACCAATAACAGGGACGAGTACGACATGGGGGAACAGCGTCAGATGACGTGTTTGTTACAGGGAGTTGGAAGGGTACCGCAAACCGTGCTCAAGGCGCACATGTTACCCGAGGCCTAGCGGAATTTTTGGTGTAGAATCATTGGTTTGCCAAATCTCATCCTCTGCTTGCGGCACAGCACCCACAATACTGAACGGCAAAAAGTTTTACCCCGCAAAGGCATGATGATCTAGGAGTTCTCATGAACCTCATCGCTATCCTGGAACAGGAAGAAATTGCCCGTCTGACCGGCGGTCAAGCCAAGCCTGAATTTGCTCCTGGTGACACCGTCATCGTGAGCGTCAACGTCGTCGAAGGCACCCGCAAGCGCGTGCAGGCATTCGAAGGCGTTGTGATTGCCAAGCGCAATCGCGGCCTGAACTCCGCGTTCACCGTGCGCAAGATTTCGTCGGGTGAAGCCGTGGAACGTACGTTCCAGCTGTACTCGCCGCAAATCGCCAGCATCGAAGTGAAGCGCCGCGGCGACGTGCGCCGCGCCAAGCTGTACTACCTGCGCTCGCGCTCGGGCAAGTCGGCTCGCATCAAGGAAAAGCTGGTCAGCAAGCAAGCCAACGCGGCTTGATCGCTTATCGGTACACGGCCCTGCCAGTGTCGGACGTACACGCCAACCCGCGTTTCCGTCCGGCACGGGTTTCCGGGTTAAAAAGGCACCTGCGAGGGTGCCTTTTTTCTTTTTTCTGAGCCGTATGTCTGATTCCTCGTCTTCCGCGCGGCCTCGACGGCCGCTGGCGCGTCCCGGCTTCGATCCCGCGACGCAACCGTGGGTGGTGGCCAACGAATCGCTGCCGCCCGTGCCGACCCGCCTGCTCACGCCGGACTCGCTGCGGGGCACGCTGAGCCAGCCGTCCACCTGGACGCTGGAGTTGTCGCGTGACACCGATCTGCGCTATCCCGGGCGCGAGGGCGCTCCGGTGCCGGCCGCCGTGCTGATTCCGCTGGTGACCCGCGACGAGGGCGTGCACATCATGCTGACGCAGCGCGCCGCGCATCTGCACGATCACGCGGGCCAGATCAGTTTTCCCGGCGGACGCATCGAGACCAGTGACGCCACGCCCGTTGCGGCGGCGTTGCGCGAGGCGCAAGAGGAAACCGGCCTGCCTGCCAATCACGTGGAAGTCCTGGGCAGCATGCCGCCCTATCTGACGGCGACCGGCTTTTCGATCATTCCCGTCGTGTCGCTGGTGCGGCCGGGGTTCGAATTGGCGCCCGATGCGTTCGAGGTGGCCGAGGTGTTCGAGGTGCCGCTATCCTTCCTGATGGATCCGGCCAATCATCGCCTGTACGAAGCCCGGCTCGATGACGGGCGGGTGCGCCAGTATTACGGCATGCCGTATGGCAAGCATTTCATCTGGGGGGCGACCGCCGGCATGCTGCGCAATCTTTATCACCTGCTGCGCCACGGATTCGCGCCGCGCTGATCCGCCTGGGCACAGGAATTTTCGCGACCCGCACAAGCAGACGGCCCCGAGCGGGGCCGTTTGCAATGGCGCGTCGGCAAGCGTCAGTAGCGCTGCTGGCCCGCCAGGTTTTCCTCTAGGATGCGTTCGTACAGCGCGTAGCGAGCAGGATCGATCCTGCCGGCCTGCAATGCCGCCATCACGCCGCAGCCGGGCTCGTGGCGGTGGGTGCAGTTGTAGAAACGGCATTCCTCGATAGGCTGCGTGAACTCCGGAAACCCGCGAATGATGTCGTCACGGGTCAGGTGATGAAGCCCGAAAGCCTGGAATCCCGGCGAATCGATCAGGTCGCCGCCCGGCGCCGGCAGATGGTAGAGCCGGGTGCTGGTCGTAGTGTGCTTGCCCATGTCCAGCGCGGTGGAGTGCTCGCGCGTGGCGGCGGCTGCGTCCGGCACCAGTGCGTTCAGCAGCGTGGACTTGCCCATGCCGCTCTGTCCCAGCAACAGGTTGGTGCGGCCCGCCAGGCGCGGCGCAAGCAGGGTGTGGACCTTTTCGGGCTCAAGCGCACTCAGTTCGATGATATCCACGCCCAGCGCCGCGATGGGCGCAAGCCGCGCGCGGGCGGCCGGCAGCTCGTCGGTCAGGTCCGTCTTGTTCAGGATGATGAGCGGCGCGATGCCTGCGCTCCATGCGCCCGCCAGGGCACGGCCCGTCAGGTCGTCCGAAAAGGTGGGCCGCACGGCCACGACGATCAGCAACTGGTCCACATTGGACGCAAACTGCTTGGACCGCATTTCGTCGGAACGATAGAGCAGATTGCTGCGCGGCAGGATGGCGTCGATGGCGCCTTCGTCCTTGCCTTGCGGCGTGAGCTTGACCCGGTCGCCCACCGCGGCGCCGGTCTTCTTGCCCCGCGGGAAGCACTTGCGTAGCGCGCCGTCGGCCAGTTCCACGGTGTAGTGGCGGCCATGCGCGGCGATGATGCGGCCTTCCATCGGCGCGCTCATGCGGCGGCCGCCATCAGGTGGCGGATGCGCACGGCGGCGGGCGGGTGACTGTCATAGAAGGCGGAATGCACGGGGTCGGGCGTCAGAGTGGCGGCGTTGTCGTCGTACAGCTTGACCAGCGCGGAAACCAGGCGATCCGGCGAGCTTTGCTCGGCGGCATAGCGGTCGGCTTCGAATTCGTCGCGGCGTGAATACCAGCTGGCCAGAGGCGTCAACATGAAGGTGAATACAGGAATGCCCAGGAAGCACAGCAACAGCGCCATGGCGTCGTTGCGGCCGCCCAGTTGCGGCAGCACGCCCAGGCCCACGTAGAACCACGGCTGCTGGGCGACCCAGCCCAGGATGGCAAAGAACACCAGCGCGGCCGCAAAGCTGAAGACCACGCGCTTGATGATGTGGCGTTTGGCGAAATGCCCCAGCTCGTGCGCCAGCACGGCTTCGATTTCGTCGGCGTTCAGGCGCGCCAGCAGGGTGTCGAAGAACACGATGCGGCGGGATTTTCCGAAGCCCGTGAAGTAGGCGTTGCCATGGGCCGAACGGCGCGAGCCGTCCATGACGAAGAGTCCGTTCAATGCGAAGCCGCAGCGCTGCGCCAGGCGCTGGATGCGACCGGCGAGTTCGGGGTCGGTAAGCGGCGTGAATTTGTTGAATAGCGGGGCAATGAACATCGGATAGATGATCAGCAGCGCCAGGTTGAACACTGTCCAGAGGGCCCAGGCCCAAATCCACCAGTACGTGCCGGCGCTGCCCATCAGCCACAGCACGGCGGCGGCTAGCGGCAAACCCAGCACGGCGGCAACCAAGAGGCCCTTGAGGGCATCGGCCACGAACAGTCCGGGCGTCATGCGGTTAAACCCAAAGCGCGCTTCCAGCTTGAACTGGCGCCAGAGCGTGAAGGGCAGGCCCAGCAACCCCAGCACCAGCGCAACGGCTACCAGGAGCAGCATCTGCCGCGCGAAGTCGTTGCTGGTAAGCTGGCTGACCGCAAGGTCGATGAACTGCAGCCCGCCCAACAGCGTCAGGGCGACCAGCACCAGGGCGTCGTAGGTGCGTTCGAGCATGCCCAGCCTGACCCGCGCCACGGTGTAATCGGCCGCCCGCTGGTGGCTGGCCAGCCCGATGCGATGGGAGAATTCCGCAGGCACCTGGTCGCGATTGCGGGCGACGTGGCGGATCTGGCGCGACGCCAGCCACATGCGCACGGCAATATCGGTCAGCAGGAAGGCAACGAACAGCAGTGTGAACATGGGCAATGCGTTTTGCTCAAGAAGGGATGTGC
>JAEYVD010000192.1 GCA_023432075.1 Pseudomonadota bacterium
CAGGGCATGCCGGCGCTGCCCGCCGGCGCCTTCGACGAGCTGAAGGACTACGGCGTGCCGCCGACGAACCTGCTGTTCTCGTCGCCGTATCGCGGGCCAACGCCCAACAAGCACACGCGCGCCGACATCATCACGACGCCGGAGCTGGTGCGGTTGATCAACAACGATAAGAACATTCTCATTATCGACACCAGCGGGCTACGAGAAACACTGCCCATCGCCTATCCGCTGTCCGACGCCGGGTCGGACGGCAGCGTCGCGGACCACCTGCAAGGCGCACTGGACGCCTGGCTGAAGAAGAACACCGGAGACAAGCGCGACACGCCCATCGTCTTCATGGGCGCGGGCATGAACGACCGTTCTTCCTACAACGCGGCGCTGCGCGCGGGCACGCTGGGATGGCGCGCCTACTGGTATCGCGGCGGCATGGAGGCGTGGACCGCCAACGGCCTGCCGACCGCGCCGGTCAAGCCCGCCGCCGGCAAATAGCGCGCTACCCGTCAGTCAAAAGGAAAAGCCCGCCTGCATCATGCAGGCGGGCTTTTTTTTGCGAGCGGCGGGTTGCTTACTTGCCTTGGGCGGCCAGCGCCAGCGCGGCGGCGTTGACGACGGCGGCAATCCGGCCGGCATCGCGCAGCTGTTCGGTCGACAGGCCGTCGTTCTTCAGGTTTTCATAGTGCGAGGCCACGCAGAAATGGCACTTGCCGATGATGGAAGCCACGAGGGCGAAGAGCTCGAAGCGCTTCTTTTCCACGCCGCCATGGGTGGCGTAGGCATTCATGCGCAACTGGGCCGGCAGGCTCTTTAACTGCGCGTCGCCGGTCATCTCCACGTAGGGATACCAGGTGTTGTTCATGCCCATGAGGGCAGAGGCGGTCAGCGCGGCGTTGGCGTCGCCTTCCGACAGGCCGCTCTTGAAGGCCTCGACCAGCACCGGGCTGCGCGCGGCATACGCGGCGGACAGGGCGGCGCCCACGGCGTCTTCGGGAGCCAGCGTCGAGCGGGCAATCACGGCGTCCAGATTCAGGCGGATGTCCTTGGCCCAATCCGGCAGCTGTTCCTTAATGGTCGTAAGAAATTCCATAGTTTTTACCTATAATCTAGCGCAATTAATGCCCGGCGCAGGGCCTGCGAACAGGCCCCGGACCGGGCTGGAAATTACAGCGTGGCGCCGCCAACCGTACGGTTGCACGGGCACAGTTCGTCGGTTTGCAGACCGTCGAGCAGACGCAGCACTTCTTCCGGGTTACGGCCGACGTTCAGGTTGTTCACCGAAACGTGCTGGATCGTGTTGTCCGGGTCGACGATGAACGTGGCGCGCAGCGCAACGCCAGCACCCTTTTCACGCACGCCCAGTTGGTCGATCAGGGCGCCGGTGGTGTCGCCGAATTGGTAGTGACCCAGCTTGTTCAGGTCCGGGTGCTCACGGCGCCAGGCCAGCTTGACGAATTCGTTGTCGGTCGAACCGCCCAGCAGGACGGCGTCGCGGTCTTCGAAATCCTTGGCCAGCTTGTTGAAGCCGACGATTTCGGTCGGGCACACAAACGTGAAGTCTTTCGGGTAGAAGTAGATCACCTTCCACTTGCCGGGGAACGAGCTTTCGGTGATGTCTTCGAACGCCGACACGCCGTTTTCTTCGTGTTGGTTGAAGCCGGGCTTGACGCCGGTGACCTTGAAGGGTTCGAGTTTGTCGCCAACAGTTTTCATGTTTACTCCCGTAGTTGTTGGGTGGAGATAAGGCAGCGCCTCAAACCCCAAATTTTACGCTATGGATTATCGTTGTCTAATTGATAATTCCTAAACTTGGCTTTGGGCAACTCTATCCGCGCGGTGAGTCCGCCGCCCTCGCGCGGCAGCATCCGCAGCGAGCCGCCGACGTGCTTGAGCAGGCGTTCGACGATAGCCAGACCCAGGCCCGCGCCGCTGACGCCGGTGCGGGCGGCCTCGCCGCGAGAGAACGGGCGCAGCAAGCGGTCCACGTCTTCGGGCGCGATGCCAGGGCCGCGGTCGGACACTTCGATGACGATCATGCTGCCTTCGGCCTGCAGCGTCATGTTCAGGTGCGCCATCCCATCGTCGGGCGAGCGGCCATAGCGGCGCGCATTCTCGATCAGGTTGCTGACGATGCGCTTCAAGTCCAGCGCGGTGATGCGGGCGCGCAAGCCGGGTTCGAGCGAGGCTTCCAGTTCGCCGCCCAGCGAGGCGGTATGGCTGCGCTCGCGTTCGTACAGTTCGGCAAGCACGGCGGAAATGTCGGTGGCCAGTTGCGGCAGCGTGCCCGCCGGGCGCGCGTATTCCATGAGCTGGCCGATGCTGTGGTCGATCTGGCCGAGGTCTTCGTCGATGGCCTGCCGGGCGTCCTCGGACACGCCGCTCAGTTCGATTTCCAGCCGCATGCGCGCAAGCGGGGTGCGCAGATCGTGCGAGATACCGGCCAGCATGAGTTCGCGATCGGCCTCGGCCTGCCGCAAGTCCTTGGCCATGCGATTGAACGACGCATTCAGGTCGCGGATCTCGAGCGGGCCCTGCTCGGGCAGCGGCGCGGGTGTTTCACCACGCGACAGCACCTGGGCCGCACGCGCCAGACGGGAGAGCGGCCGGTTGACGAATCCCACACTGACCGCGGCGCCGACCAGGGACAGCAATAGCGCGGTGGCGCCCCATCCCAGCCATTCGATGCCGCCTGTCAGGCCAATCTGCTCACGCTCGAACACCAGCCAGTACAGGTCCTTTTCGATCTGGAAACTGACCCAGAAGCCGGGGACCTGGTTCACGCCCCAGGCAATCTGCGTTTCCGGGCCGAAGCGCGTGCGGATGTGCTGGGCGACGCGCTGCCAGTAGTCGTCGTCGGGCAGGGCTTCGGCGAAGTCCGTGACCTCGCGCGGATAGACCTGGATGCCCTCGTTGGTGGCCAGGTCGAGCAGGAGCTTGCTGCGTTCGCCGTTATGGGAATAGATCAGCGCAGTGCGCGTGATATTGACGGCCGTGATCACCCGCTGCGCCATTTGATTGGCGCGCGGTCCCAGCTCCATGCTGAAAAACACTTGAAGCCACGCGCCCAGGCTGACGAGCATCAGCGCGGCGAGCAAAAGGAACGTGCGGCCGAACAAGCCCAGCCGCAAACGTGATGTCAGGTTCCTGAATGTTCTGCGCAGGCGCGGCACGACGCTGCGCTCCTGCCCGGGGCGGGCCAGCCGATCAGCTACCACCGTCCGGCACGAACACGTATCCTAGACCCCAAACGGTCTGGATGAATACGGGCTTGGACGGGTTCGGTTCGATCAGTTTGCGCAGACGCGAGATCTGAACGTCCAGGCTGCGATCGAAGGCTTCGTATTCGCGGCCGCGGGCCAATTCCATGAGCTTGTCGCGCGACAGGGGAATCTTCGGATGGCGCGCAAAGACCTTGAGCACCGAGAATTCACCCGTGGTGATGGGCACCTGTTCGCCGTTGCGCGTGAGCGTGCGGGTGGACAGATTCAGCACGTAGGGGCCGAAGGCGATGGATTCGTTTTCCTGGCTGGGGGCGCCGGGATGTTCTTCGGTGCCGCGGCGGCGCAGAATCGCATTGATGCGCGCCAGCAGTTCCCGGGGGTTGAAGGGCTTGGACAGGTAGTCGTCCGCACCCATCTCCAGGCCGACGATGCGGTCGATTTCTTCCGCCTTGGCCGTCAGCATGATGATGGGGGTGTTGTCGTGGCCACCGCGCAGCCGGCGGCAGATGGACAGACCATCCTCGCCGGGCAGCATCAGGTCCAGCACGAGCAGGTCGAAATGCTCTCGTTGCCAGAGTTTGCCCATCTCTTTGGCGTCTTCGGCGACGAAAACGTTGAATCCCTGTTCGGACAAGTACCGGCGCAGCAGATCGCGCAAGCGCGGATCGTCGTCAACGACGAGGATTTTTCGGGTGGGGGTGGTGTTTTGCGTATTCATGGCCGGAAATGTAACAGTGACAAGAACCGGGGGCTAGAGGGCGTTCACAAGATATTACACATTGCGATCCCTGGTTGAAATCCCCCTTACACCCGGGGGTAACAGCGCCTTATTTCGTACAATCTGCATCTATGGAACTAAACCTGCTGGCACTGGAAACTTCGTCGTCACGATGTGGCGTGGCCCTTTTGCGGGCGGTCGA
>JAEYVD010000010.1 GCA_023432075.1 Pseudomonadota bacterium
TCTTCATCCCCTGCCTGAACGGCCGCAGCCACTGCCCCGAAGAATGGATCGAACCGGCGCAACTCCTGGACGGCACCCGCGTGCTGTATCAGTCGGTGCTGGAACTGGATCGCGTGCTGCGCGGCGCCTAAGAGCCCTACACCATGGAACAGATAACCCTCAACGACAGCACCGCCGACCGCTATCTGCTGGACGCGCCCGGCCTGTCGCTCATCGTTTTTCATAGCCGCACCTGCGGCACCTGCCGCGTGGCGCGCGAGCAGCTTCCGGCCGTGGAACTGCCGGTCGAGCGCCTCTGCGGGATCGATGCCGGCGACAACCGCGGGCTGGTCGAGCGCTACGAAGTCTTTCACCTGCCGGCCATGTTCGTCGCCCGCGACGGCGCCTTCTATGGACCGGTGCAATCCACGCTGGCCGAGTGGGATCTGCGCCAGCAGATCGGGCTGGCGCTGGACAGCTACCCCGCCGAACTGCCGTGAGCGTCGCCGCCGCAAGGCCGCAACGCCTGCCCCTGGACACGCTGGCCACCAGCGCCATGCTGGCGCTGTGCGTGTGCTGGGGCTTTCAGCAGATTGCCATCAAGCTGGTGGCAGATGACATCGCGCCCATCATGCAGATCGGGCTGCGCTCGACGTTCGCCGCATTGGTGCTGGCGGTGGTGGTGTGGCGTTCAGAGCGCGGGCGCGCGTTCACCGATGGCACCCTCCCGCCTGGCCTGATCGTGGGGTTGCTGTTCGCGGGCGAATTCCTGTTCGTCGCGCAGGGTCTGGTCTACACCACGGCCTCGCACATGGCGGTATTCCTGTACACCGCGCCCATCTTTGCGGCGCTCGGCCTGCATTGGCTGCTGCCCGAAGAACGCCTCAAACCGCTGCAATGGGCAGGCGTGGCGCTGGCCTTTTGCGGTATCGCGGTCGCGTTTCTGGTCAAGGGCGGCGAACCCGCCGTTCACGAGGGCGCCCGCAACATGCTGCTGGGCGATGCGATGGGGCTGGCGGCCGGGTTACTGTGGGGCGCCACCACGGTCGCGATCCGCAAGACGGCGCTGTCCGAGGCCGCCCCCGCCAAGACGCTGTTCTATCAGATGGCCGTGGCGTCGGTGGGCCTGCTGGCCTTCGCCGTGGCGACCGGCCATCACGGCATCCGCTACACCCAGGCCGCCGTGCTGAGCGTCGCCTTCCAGTCGGTGGTCGTGGCCCTGTCCAGCTATCTGGTCTGGTTCTGGCTGCTGCGCCGGTATCTCGCCTCGCGCCTGTCCATCCTGTCCTTCATGACGCCGCTCTTTGGCGTGAGCTTTGGCGTGCTGATCCTGGATGAGCCGCTGGATGCGGGATTCGTGATCGGCGCGGTGATGGTGCTGGCCGGGATCACGCTCGTCAGCGGCGCGGAAATGGTGCGGGAACGGCTGCGCAGGCGGCGCGGCGGCGCGTCTCGTGGTTGAACTGGCCATCATGGTTGACTCGGCCATCTTGGGGTGAACTGGCCATCATGGTTAACTCGGCTTTCACCCCGCGGTCCGGGCGGATATAACGGACGTTTGCCGCCCCGGACGCTTGCCGCCCCCCACCCCGCGCGCGGCCACGGCCTGGAGTCCCCATGCAACCCTGGCACAGCGACAACCCCGCCCTGACCCGCGCGTTCGCGCCGGTCTTTGACGAACGCGACGACGCGAACCTGCCCATTGAAGGCGACCTGCCCGCCGGCCTGTCCGGCGTCTTCATGCGCAACGGCCCCAACCCGCAATTCGAACCGGGTCCGGGCTACGCCTATCCCTACGACGGCACGGGCATGATCCACGCGCTCTACCTGGACGGCGGACGTGCGCGTTACCGCAACCGCTGGGTGCTGACCGCCGAGCTTCAGGAAGAACGGGACGCCGGACGCCGCTTGTACAACCCGACGTTCGGCCCGCCCCCGCAAGCCAACCTGGCCAACACCAACGTGCTGCGCCACGCCGGGCGTATCCACGCGCTGTACGAAGGCGGATGTCCCTACGAAGTGAATGACGCGCTGGGCACGCTGGGTCCCAATACGTTCCAGGGCAAGCTCAAGGGTGCGTTCTCGGCGCATCCCAAGGTCGATCCGCTGACCGGGGAAATGCTGGCGATCAACTACGACCTCGTGACCGGCACGCTGCAATACATGCGGCTGGACGCCGCCGGCCAAATCGACCGCCAGGTGTCCTTCTCGTCCCCCTGGCCGGCGCTGGTCCACGACATCGGCTTGACCGCCACCCACGTGGTCGCGTTCGTCTGCCCGCTGGTGTCCGACTTCAGCCGCGGACCTGCGGCGCCAGCCTGGGAGCCGCAACGCGGCACGCACGTGCTGCTCGTGCCGCGCGACTGCCGCGACGCGGCGCAGATCCGGTGGATCGAAGCGGATCCCTTCTTCAACTGGCACGTCGCCAATGCCTGCGTGGACGGCAACGTGATCGAGGCGGTGCTGCCCTGGCAAGACGGCTACGGCCCCGCCTCGCGCAAGCGGCTCGAGATGCACCGTCTGCGCATCGATCTGGGCAGCGGACGCGTGGACGATCAGATGCTGGACGATCAGCCCTGCGAGTTCGGCCGGGTCAACGATGCGTGGCTCGGGCGGCGCGCCCGCTTCTGCTATGCCGGCCTGCGCGACCCGCGTCCGGGTGAAACGCC
>JAEYVD010000245.1 GCA_023432075.1 Pseudomonadota bacterium
GTCATCTTCGTCCGCCTTCGGCTCCCTTCAGATTCCCTCGGGCGCATCGACGGCGCTCGCACCCACGGTGACCGCGACGCCGTGCTGCCAGGGTCTTTGGTTTGGGGCGCTGTAAGACCTGTATGCAGGGAAGGGGATTTGCGGGGCCGCCGAATTGCTGCCGCCCGGGCGGCGGCAATCGGCATCGGGGCAGTGGGGCGTCGTGGCGTTGTGCGCTCGCGCGCCGGTGGGGCTGGTGATTAGGTGTCTGACACCCGCGGAGAGGATCTTGGGTTGGAGACAGTGCTTCAAGGGTGTCAGACACCGGTGGCGCGACCTTGGGCCACACCGGGGCTCGGGTGTCAGCCGTCGCCACTTGCTCGCTCAGCGCGGCGTGCGCAGCAGGCGGTTGATGGCTTCCAGGTCCGATTCCGCCAGGATGCCGCTGGTGGCCTTCAGGCGTAGACCGGAGAGCACCGTGCTGTAGCGGGCGAGGGCGAGGTCGCGTTGGGTGGCGTAGAGCTGTTGCTGGGCGTTCAGGACGTCCAGGTTGATGCGGACGCCGACCTCGTAACCGGTGCGGTTGGCTTCGACGGCGGCGCGGCTGGATTTTTCGCCGGCTTCTAGGGCCTGGATGCGGGCCAGGCCGCTGGTAACGCCGGTGTAGTACTGGCGCGTGGCTTGCACGGCCTGGCGGCGGGCGGTTTCGTAGTCGTAGCGCGCCTTTTGTTCCAGTTCGACCTTTTCGGTGACTTGCGAGGACACCCCGCCGCCGGAGTACAGGGGGATGGACAGGACTACGCCGATGGTGTTGTCGATGGGCTTGCCGGGGGCGGCGTTGCGCATGACGGCGTCGCTGGCGCTGCCGCTGGTGGCGCGCAGGTTCAGGGTGGGGTAGTGACCGCTCTTGGCGATCTGGATTTCGCGGCCGGCGATGCGGGTCAGGAGTTGCGCGCGCAGGACTTCGAGGCTGGAGGTTTCGGCCTGGTTGCTCCAATCGGCGATGCGGGCAGGCTGCGGGGCGGGCAGTTGCACGCCGTAGGGCAGTTCGGACAGGGCGCCGGGCTGCGTGCCGATGATCTTGGCCAGTTCGTCGCGCCGCACTTCCAGGTCGTTCTGCAGGCGCAACTCTTGGGCGACGACGAGGTCGTAGCGCGATTGCGCTTCGTACGTGTCGGTGATGGTGGCGTTGCCGAGTTCGAAGTTGCGCTTGGCCGATTCCAGTTGGCCGGCGACGGCGGCTTTTTCGGCCTCGGTGGCGGTCAGGGTGTCCTGGGCGTACAGGACATTGAAGTAGGCGTCGGCAACGCGTAGCAGCAGGTCCTGGTAGGCCTGCTGAAGCTGGACTTCGACGTCGGCGACGATGAGCTTGGACTGTTCGAAGTTCTGCCAGCGGCCCCAGTCAAAGAGCGGCTGGGTGAGCGCCAGGTCCCACACGCCGCGCCCGCCGCTGTAGGCGTAGGACAGGCCGCGGGTGCTGCGGGTTTCCTGGTACGCGCCGCCGGCTTCGGCGGAGATCAGGGGCAGCAACAGGGCGCGGGCCTGGGGTTCTTTTTCGAGGCCGGCGCGGTAGTTGGCGCGGGCAGCGGCATAGGTGGGGTCGTTGCCCAGCGCGGCCTGCCAGACCTGGACGAGGTTCTGGGCGGACGCAGTCAGCGGGCCGGCACTTGCGGCGCAGGTGAAAACCAGTAAAGCCGTCAGTGATCGGACGCGCATGATTTTTCAACGATACGCCGGGCCGCCGGACGCGACGCCGGCCCCATGGGGGCCGGGCGGCAGGCGGCAGGTTTGCGGAGTTAGAACTTGAACTGCGACACCGTGACGCCGCGCAACGGCTTGATGACCGTTTCGAAGAGTTTGACGGTTTCGAAGCTGGCGGCAGTGGTGCGGGTGATGCGACAGGCCGTCATGATGGGCGCCTGGCCGACAACGACGACAAGGCGGCCGCCCACGCGCAGCTGGTACTTCAGCGCGTCCGGCACGACCGGCACGGAACCGGTGACCAGGATGGCGTCGTATTCGGTGGAGCCCCAGCCATTGCGGGCGTCGCCGGTTTCGACCTTGACGTTGGTGACGTTGTTCATCTGCAGGTTCTGCTGCGCGAAGGTCACCAGGCGGCTGTCGATCTCGACGGAGGTGACTTGTTGCGCCAGGTAGCCCAGGAGGGCGGCCTGGTAGCCGGAACCCGTGCCGATTTCCAGCACGCAGTCGGACTTGGTCAGCAGCAGTTCCTGCGCGAGGCGTGCTTCGACCTTGGGGGCGAGCATGGTCTGGCGCGTATTGACCGCGTTGATCTCGAGCGGCAGCTCCAGGTCGGAAAACGCCAGGCCGCGCAGGGCCGGCGGAACGAATTGTTCGCGGCGCACATCGAACAGCGCTTGCAGCACGTTGGCGTCCAGGACGTCCCACGGGCGGATCTGCTGTTCCACCATGTTGAAGCGGGCTTGTTCTACGTCGGGCAGGGTCGAAGCGTTCATGACGGTCAGAAAAAACAGAGGAATCAACGGGCCATTGTACCGATTCGTAGCGTCCTGTGACGGCGTGCCCGCGCGGTAGATGTTTCAGGCGCGGCCCGTACCCCGGAAAAGCAGACGGCGCCTCGCGGGGCGCCGTCCGATGATGGGGCGGGCGTGCTTACCACCAGCCGTGGAAGTGGTGGACCGGGCCGTGGCCCGAGCCGACCGACAGGCGCTCGGCGTGGCGGATGGCCTCAGTCAGGTAGGCCTTGGCGCGCTTGGCCGATTCCGGTACGTCCCCGATTTGGGGCAGCAGCGCCGCCAGCGCGGCCGACAGCGTGCAGCCGGTGCCGTGGGTGTTGGCGGTGTCGATGCGGTGACCGGGCAGTTCGATCATGCGGTCGCCGTCGTGCAGCAGGTCGATGGTTTCGCTGCCGGGCAGGTGGCCGCCCTTGACCAGCACCCAGCGCTCGCCCGAATGCGCCAACTTGTTGCGCAGGCGCTCGGCCACGCGCCGCATTTCCTTGACGGTCTCGACGGGGCGCTCTTCGAGCAGCACGCCCGCCTCGGGCAGGTTGGGCGTGAGCAGGGTGGTCAGCGGCAGCATGGCTTCGCGCATGGCGCCAACGGCATCGTTCTCCAGTAGCAGGTCGCCGCTCTTGGCGACCATGACCGGATCCAGCACGATGTGCGCCGGTGTCCATTTGGCGAGCTTTTCCGCCACGACCTCGATGACCGGGCGCTGGCCCAGCATGCCGATCTTGACCGCGTCGATGCGCACGTCGGTGAACAGGGTGTCGATCTGCAGGCCGACGAAGGCGGGAGGCACCGGCGAGATGCCCGTGACGCCCTGCGTGTTCTGCGCGGTGAGCGCGGCGATGATGGCGCAGCCATACGCGCCCAGCGCGCTCATGGCCTTGACGTCGGCCAGGATGCCGGCGCCGCCGGACGGATCGACGCCCGCGATGGTCAGCGCGTTGGGGATGGGACGGCCGCTGGCGGCCGGCTGGCGCGAGTTCATTTGGCGGGACCGCCGGTGATCAGGCCTTCGGTGGGCGAGCTGGGCGCGCCGCTGTACAGCTTCTTGGGCATGCGGCCGGCCAGGAAGGCTTCGCGGCCGCTTTCCACGCCCTTTTTCATGGCGCTGGCCATCAGGACGGGGTCGCGCGCGGCGGCGATGGCGGTGTTCATCAGCACGGCGTCGCAGCCCAGTTCCATGGCGATGGCGGCGTCGGATGCGGTGCCCACGCCGGCGTCGACCACGACCGGCACGCGGGCCTGGTCGATGATAAGGCGCAGATTCCAGGGATTCAGGATGCCCATGCCCGAGCCGATCAGCGAGGCGAGCGGCATGACGGCCACGGCGCCCATGTCTTCCAGCATGCGGCACTGGATGGGATCGTCCGTGCAATAGACCATGACCTTGAAGCCCTCATCGACCAGCGTCTTGGTGGCCTTGAGCGTTTCGGGCATGTTGGGGAACAGGGTGTGCGGGTCGCCCAGCACTTCGAGCTTCACGAGGTCGTGGCCGTCCAGCAGTTCGCGGGCCAGGCGCAGCGTGCGCACGGCGTCGTCGGCGGTGTAGCAGCCGGCGGTGTTGGGCAGCAGCGTGAACTTGGAGGTGGGGACGTAGTCCAGCAGGTTCGGTTCACCGGCGTTCTGGCCGATGTTGGTGCGGCGGATGGCGACGGTGACGATTTCCGTGCCGCTGGCGTCCAGGGCCGCGCGGGTCTGTTCGAAGTCCTTGTACTTGCCGGTTCCGACGAGCAGGCGCGACGAATAGGCGCGGCCGGCGATGGTGAGCGTGTCTTGTGTGGTCATGGCGGTGCTTCAAAGGGCGGGCGCGCACGATGCGAGGCCCGCGGGGACTGGCTGACTGATGCCGAATGATAAAGCAGGACGCCGGATGGCAGGGCGGGGACGCT
>JAEYVD010000267.1 GCA_023432075.1 Pseudomonadota bacterium
CAACGCGTTCAAGCGCTTCACGAACGCCGCCGGGTCCGCAATCTGCGCCCCCTCGGCCAGCAGCGCCTGATCCAGCAGCAGACGCGCCCACTGATCGAACTCGCTGTCGTCAGCCGAACGGATACGCGCCAGCAGCGGGTGCTCGGGGTTGATCTCCAGCACCGGCTTCACGTTCGGCGCTTCCTGACCCGCGGCCTTCAGCATGCGCAGCAGGTGCGGGCTGAGCTCGTTCTGGCCCACCACCACGCACGCCGGCGAATCCACCAGGCGCAGCGTCACGCGCACCTCCTTGACCTGGTCTTCCAGCGTCTTTTGCAGGCGCTCGACCAGCGGCTTGAAGTCCTCGGCCACTTCGGCCTGGTGCTTCTTTTCTTCCTCGTCGGCCAGCTCCGCCAGATCGAGGCCGCCCTTGGCCACCGACACCAGCGGCTTGCCGTCGAATTCGCGCAGGTACGACAGCATCCACTCGTCAACGCGATCCGACAACAGCAGGACCTCGATGCCCTTCTTGCGGAAGATTTCCAGATGCGGGCTGTTGCTGGCCGCGGCGAACGTGTCGGCGGTGACGTAATAGATCTTGTCCTGGCCTTCCTTCATGCGCGACACGTAGTCGGCAAACGACACCGTCTGCGCCTGATCGCCCGAGTTCGTCGATGCAAAACGCATCAGCTTGGCAATGCGCTCCAGGTTGGCCGCGTCTTCGCCCGCGCCTTCCTTCAGCACCTGGCCGAACTCCGACCAGAACGTTGCGTAGTCTTCCGGCTTGTTCTCGGCCAGGTCTTCCAGCAGCGACAGGATGCGTTTGGCCGAGCCCTCGCGGATGGCGCGCACGTCGCGGCTTTCCTGCAGGATTTCGCGCGACACGTTCAACGGCAGGTCCGCCGAATCGATCACGCCGCGCACAAAGCGCAGGTACGACGGCAGCAGTTGATCGGCATCGTCCATGATGAAGACGCGCTTGACGTACAGCTTCACGCCGTGGCGGCCGTCGCGGTCCCACATGTCCATGGGCGCGTGCTTGGGCACGTACAGCAGCTGCGTGTACTCGCTGCGGCCTTCGACGCGGTTGTGCGTCCAGGCCAGCGGGTCGTCGTAGTCGTGCGAAACCGTCTTGTAGAACTCGCGGTACTGCTCTTCCGTCACGTCGGACTTGTTGCGGGCCCACAGCGCATTCGCCTGGTTCACCGTCTCCAGTTCGTCGGTCTTGACCTGCTCGCCCTTCTCTTGATCCCACTCTTCCTTGGCCATGCGGATCGGCAGCGAGATGTGGTCGGAGTAGCGGCGCAGGATCTCGCGCAGCTTCCAGCCGTTCAGCAGCTCGTCCTCGTCGGCGCGCAGGTGCAGCGTCACGTCCGTGCCGCGGCCGGCCTTTTCGGCGGCGGCAATCGTGAACTCGCCCTGGCCGTCCGATTCCCACTGGATCGCTTCCGTCGAACCGGCGCGGCGGCTCACCACCGTGACCTTGTCCGCCACGATGAACGACGAATAAAAGCCCACGCCGAACTGGCCGATGAGCTGCGCATCCTTCTGCTTGTCGCCGGTCAGCTGCGAGAAGAATTCGCGCGTGCCCGAGCGGGCGATCGTGCCCAGGTTGGCCACCGCCTCGTCGCGCGACAAGCCGATGCCGTTGTCAGAAATCGTGATCGTGCGGGCGGCCTTGTCGTAGCTGACCGTGATGGCCAGTTCGCCGTTGCCTTCCAGCAATTCCGGCTGGTCGATGGCCTCGAAGCGCAGCTTGTCGCAGGCGTCCGACGCGTTCGACACCAGCTCGCGCAGGAAAATTTCCTTGTTGCTGTACAGCGAATGGATCATCAGATGAAGCAACTGCTTCACCTCGGCCTGGAACCCCAGGGTTTCGGACGCGGAATTCGTGGCGGTTTGGCTCATAGTTCTACGTGGCTCGGAAAATAAATTAGGGACAAATATCCGGCGGCTGGGGCGGTGCGCCGGCGCAGGCGCCGGGAAACCCTACTGATGTGGGGGCCAATGGGAACTTTTCAAGGCCGGGGTGGCGGCCCTGCAACCTGACAACCGGCTGGCCCCGGTAAAATCCCGCACTTTTCTCACCTCTCCCCCCCGGCCGGCCCTCCCGCCATGCAACCCGCCTCCCTCTCCCAACCTGCCCCCCACGGTGCGCCCGCCGACGCCGACGCTCCCCACGACCTGGTCTACGGCCCCGACGACCGCCCCGCGCCGCCCGTCGCCTTCGTCGCCGCCCTGCAGCATCTGCTGGCCATCCTGGTCCCCATCGTCACCCCAGGCCTGCTGATCTGCCAGGCGCTGGGCGTCAGCAGCCGCGACACCACTTTGATCGTTTCCATGTCGCTGGTCATCTCCGGCATCGCAACGTACGTCCAGTGCAAGCGCTTCGGGCCCCTGGGCGCCGGCCTGCTCATCGTGCAGGGCACCAGCTTCAACTTAGTGGGCCCGCTGATCGCCGGCGGCTCGGTCATGGTCAAGCAAGGCACGCCGGTCGAAGCCGTCATGGCGGCCATCTTCGGCGTCGTCATCGCCGGCTCCTTCGTCGAAATGGGCATCAGCCGCATCCTGCCCTTCGTCAAACGCCTCATCACCCCGCTCGTCACCGGCATCGTCGTGCTGCTGATCGGCCTGACCC
>JAEYVD010000364.1 GCA_023432075.1 Pseudomonadota bacterium
GAGGCGGTCAGGCGGGCCCCGCCACCCCTGCCGCCGGGTCACGGCGCCCCGTGCGCCAGGCAAGGCCCGCGCTGATCGTCAGTGCGGCCGCCAGCAGGCCGCCGGCCATCGCCGCCACGCCGTGCCAGCCGCCAACCGTCCAGAATTGGCCGCCCAGCGCGCCCAGGACGCTGGACCCCACGTAATAGACCAGCAGGTACAACGAGGCGGCCAGCGCCTTGTAGCCTCGTGCCATCTGACCCACCCAGCCGCTTGCGACGGCATGGGCGGCAAAAAAGCCGAACGTGAAGACCACGATGCCCGCGACCAGCACAGGCAGCGAATCCGAGAGCGTCAGCACCAGACCGGCCAGCGCAAGCCCCGACGCGGCGGAGAGCATCGCCCCGCGCCCATGACGGTCGGCCAGGCGGCCGAACCACGTGGATGCGAAGATGCCCACCAGGTAGACGACGAAGATGAAGCCGATGAAGGTCTGGCTAAGCGAGAACGGCGGGAGCAACAGCCGGAAGCCGACGTAGTTGTAGACGGCCACGAAAGCGCCCATCAGCAGCCCGCCCATGGCAAACAGTGCGCACAGCGGCCCATTCTTCAAGTGCGCGCCGGCGCCGGCCCGCACGTCCGACCAGACGCCTGCCCACCCTTGGCCGCGCCGCGGCGTGAAGCGGCGCGAGGCCGGCAGGAGCCACAGGAACAGCACGGCCGCGACGATGCCCAGCAGTCCCAGCGTTCCCATCGCCGCGCGCCACCCGAAGTGATCGGACACCAGGCCGGTGATCACCCGTCCCGACAGCCCGCCAAACGCGCTGCCGCTGATGTACAGCCCCATCGCAAAGCCCAGCGTGCCTGGTTCGACCTCCTCGGCCAGATAGGCCATGGCCACGGCCGGCACCCCGCCCATCGCCACCCCTTGCAAGGCGCGCAGGGCCAGCAGGCTCTGCCAGTCCGGCGCGACCGCCGCAATGGTGCCAAGAATGGCAGACGCGAACAGCGACCACGCCATGACGCGCTTGCGCGGCAGCGCGGCCGAAAACAGGCCGACAAAGAAAATGGCGATGGCCAGCAAGCCCGTGCACAGCGACAGCACCAGGCTGCTCTGCGCGGGCGAAACATGGAAAGCCTGGGTGAACAGCGGCATCAGCGGCTGCACGCAATACAACAACGAAAACGTGGAAAAGCCGGCGGCGAAGAGCGCCCATTGGGCGCGGCGCAGACCCGGCGTGCCGCGCGCCAGATACGCCGGCGCCGATACGCCGGGGTCTGTTGCGTGACTTTCAGAAGGGGTAGACATCAGGATTCTCGAAAAACACCCGGGCATGAGCCCGTGGAGAACAAGGTAGACATTTCCCCTGCATATGTCCAATATATGAAACCGCACCTGTCTATATTTAAAACCGATGGAACTGCGTCATCTGCGGTATTTCACCGCCGTCGCCGAAGAACTGCACTTCACGCGCGCCGCCGCCCGCCTGGGCATCGGCCAGCCCCCGCTCAGCCAGCAGATCCAACAGTTGGAGCGCGAGATCGGCACGCCGCTCTTTCTGCGCCTGCCCCGTGGCATCGCGCTGACCGAGGCGGGCGTGCAATTCCTGGACGATGCCCGCGCGATCCTGGCCAGCGCCGACCGCGCCGTCGATATGGCCAGGCGCCTGGGGCGCGGCGAACGCGGGGCCATCACGGTCGGCTTTACCGCGTCGGCCGTCTTCCACCCCTACCTGCCCCGGGCCATTCGCGCCTTTCGCGACCGCTATCCGGACGTGCGCATCACGCTGACCGAGAGCAATACCGTCACGCTGTTGCGTGGACTGCGCGCGGGCGAGGTCGACGTGGCCTTTGTCCGCCCGCCCTACGTCCTGGACGCCGAATTCGAGTCGGAGCGGGTGCTCGATGAGCCCATGCTGATCGCCCTGCCGCCCGACCATCCGCTCAGCCGCAAGCGCGCCGTCCCGATCGCCGCGCTGGCCGGTGAGGACTTCGTGCTTTATCCGCGGCCCATCGGCGCCGGCCTGTACGACGCCATCCAGTCCGCCTGCCAGCGCGCCAGCTTTGCCCCGCGCGTCATCCAGGAAGCGCCGCAGATGGCGTCGATCGTAAGCCTGGTGGCGGCTGGCGTGGGTATCTCCATCGTGCCCGCCGCGATGCGGCACATGGGCGCCCAGGGCATCGAATACCGTCCCATCAAGGGCGATGCGCCCCATGCGCTGCTGGACATGGCTTACCGCCGCCATGACCGCTCGGTAGCCGCCGAAAACGCCGTTGGCATGCTGCGCCGGCTGGCGCATCCCGAGCGGGAATGAAACCCGGCCCCGGGGATTGCCGTATCGGCCTGTCGCGTTTGTCATTTTCTGTAAACCTGCGGCGCGGGGCTGGGACTAGACTCTCGCGCGTGCTGGCGATGCGTCCCCTGGAATCCGCGATGCCGGCCGCGCCCAACTTTTCAAAGGTGACCCCGTGAGACGTACCCTTCTGGCCCTGGCCTTTGCAACGATTCCCGGCTTCGCCGCTGCCGCCGCGCTGCCCTCCGCCATCGGCGCGGTCACGGTCTACCAGGACCGCGCGGTCGTCACCCGCGCTGCCAGCAGCGACCTGGCCGCCGGCGAACACGAACTGATCCTGGACAACCTGCCGGCCTCGCTGCAGGAAAACTCGCTGCAGGTGTCCGCCAAGAGCACCGGCCAGGCGACGCTGCTGGACGTCAAGGTCAGCGACGTCTACCAGACCGACACCGCCAACGAACGCGTGCGGTCGATCGAAGCGCAGCTCGACAAGCTAACTGCCCGGCAAGCCGCGCTCGACGACGAAGCCGCGGTGCTGGACAACCAGCGCGAGCTCATCCTGATGATGCAGCGCGGCGCCACGGAACCGGTCAAGGACGGAGCCAGAATCACCGTGGATGAACTCAAGGCGATCCAGACGCTAAGCGCCGAGTCGCTGGCCACAACGCTGGCGGGCCTGCGCCGCGTCGCCGAACAGAAGACCGCGCTGGAGCGCGAAATGACGGCGCTGCAAACCCAGCTTGGCCAGGTCCGCGGCGAGGCAGGCCGGCGCACCAAGAAGGTCGCCTTGCGCGTCGGCATGGCGCGCGCCGGCAAGCTGGACCTCGCGCTGTCGTATGCCGTGGCGGGCGCGCGCTGGACGCCCGCCTATGATGCGCGGCTGCGTCCGGCCGATCGTCAGGTGGACCTTGGTTACTTCGGTGTCATCCGCCAGAACACGGGCGAAGACTGGAACAACGTGAAGCTGACGCTGTCCACGGCCCGGCCGTCGCTGGGCGGCGGCGCGCCCACGCTGCGC
>JAEYVD010000382.1 GCA_023432075.1 Pseudomonadota bacterium
TCCACCAACTGAAGCCCGTCGGGCAGAACGGTTCCGGCCGGCAAGCCGCCGTCGTTGGCCACGATGGCGACGTTGTCGTCGGGATGAATCTTGATGAGAACGGGCGTCTGCTCGACTGCAACCTGCATGTTGAATCCTTTAGCCTGATGGATGCCCGGCTGCGGGCACCGTACGTTATCGTACAACCAAGAGAATATCGCTGAAAGCCATCGGAAAGGAATTTCGGGTTTCCCCTTGTAAATGGCCCTTCGCCTGGGCGGACACCTTGAATCCAGCAAATTCATGTTGTACGATGACTCACCTTTTACCACCGCATCCCGTTCGCAAGCCCCCCCTCCCCGCCTGCGACGGCCATTTTGGGATGAGCGCAACATGACGACTCCGCAGGAACTCAAGGCCATTGTTTCGGAAGGATTGCTTTCCTTCCCCGTGACCGACTTCGACCAGAACGGCGATTTCAACGCCAAGAGCTATGCGGCTCGCCTGGAATGGCTGGCCCCCTACGGCGCCACCGCCCTGTTCGCAGCCGGCGGCACCGGTGAGTTCTTCTCGCTGGCCCCCGAGGAATACTCGGACGTCATCCGCACCGCCGTCCAAACCTGCAAGGGCAAGGTGCCCATCCTGGCCGGCGCCGGCGGCCCCACCCGCACCGCCATCGCCTACGCCCAGGAAGCCGAGCGCCAAGGCGCCAAGGGCGTGCTGCTGCTGCCGCACTACCTGACCGAAGCCTCGCAGGACGGCATCGCCGCCCACGTCGAGCAGGTCTGCAAATCGGTCAACATCGGCGTCATCGTCTACAACCGCGCCCAATCGCGCCTGTCGGCCGACAGCCTGGCCCGCCTGGCGGACCGCTGCCCGAACCTGGTCGGCTTCAAGGACGGCATCGGCGACATCGAATCCATGGTCCGCATCCGCCGCAACATGGGCGACCGCTTCTCGTACCTGGGCGGCCTGCCCACCGCCGAAGTCTACGCCGCCGCCTACCGCGCCCTGGGCGTGCCGGTCTACTCGTCGGCCGTCTTCAACTTCGTGCCCAAGATGGCCATGGAGTTCTACAACGCCATCGCCGCCGGCGACAGCGACACCACCAACCGCCTGCTGGACGATTTCTTCCTGCCTTACCTGGAAATCCGTAACCGCAAGGCCGGCTATGCCGTCAGCATCGTCAAGGCCGGCGCCAAGCTGGTGGGCCACGACGCGGGCCCCGTGCGCGCGCCCCTGACCGACCTGACCGGCGAAGAGATGGAAATGCTGGACGCGCTGATCAAGAAGTCCGGCGCCGAGTAAGCCGTGCAGGTTTGATCGCCCGAACGCCCTCCGATGGAGGGCGTTTTGCTTCTTGATGCAAAGAAAAGTTGGCGGAATCCGCCCCGTATGTTGTCATATGGCCCTGCGCAATCCTGCGGCCGCGACCTTTGCGCGTGGCCAATCCCGATGGGCCGGACACCCGCGAGGCATTCCAGGAACGCGTACACTTGCTGCTGCGCCAAGGCTGCCACGCCTTGCCCGCAGCGATTTCCCATAAGAGAGACAATGCAAACTCCCGCCCGGCCTCCCCGCTCGCGCCTGACCGATTTCGTCATCGAGGAACTGACCAAGCGCCTTGACGCGCGCCAGTACCGCGCCGGCGACAAGCTGCCTTCCGAACACGCTCTCTGCGACGAGTTCGAGGTCAGCCGCACCGTCATCCGTGAAGCCGTGGCCTCCATGCGCCTGAGCGGACGCCTGGTCAGTAAACCCGGCATTGGCGTCTTCGTCACCGAAGATCGCGAAAAACCCATCGATTTCGTCGTCGAACCCGCGACGGATCCGCGCTGGGCGCTGCACATCATGGAATTGCGCGCGGGCCTTGAGGTGGAAGCCTGTGGGCTCGCAGCCGAGCGCCGCAGCGCCTCGGACCTGAGCGGCATTGTCGAGGCCTTCGACGCCTTCAACCGCGCCACACGCGACATGGAAGCAGCGGTCAAGGCCGACTACGAATTCCATCTGTCGATCGCGCGCGCGTCGAACAACCCGCACTTTCCGGCGCTGCTGAAGGCGGCAGTGCGCGACGTCATGCTGGACCTGAACATCAAACACGGCGGCAAGACGCCCGAAGAACTTGAAACGTATGAAACGCGCAACGTGCGCGAACACGAAGCCATCCTGACCGCCATCATGCGCCGCGATCCCGGCGCCGCGCGGGCCGCCATGGCCCGGCATTTGGGCGACAGCATTGCGCGCTACCGCAAGCTGTTGTCGCATCCCCCGGCGGTGTAACTGCGAAGTTTCGCCCCGCCCGTGATGCGAATTACGGGAATCCCCTTACTTGTTTACTTGTATGACGGCTGCCATCATACGTCTTATTGCATAACGTAATACGACGTTGGCCGCGTGACCGCCGGCGTCTTCCGCGACTGTAAGACCTGCCGTACCAGTGCCGCCGATGAGCCCGATTCCTACCCTCCGCAGTAAGTACCTCCCCTACGCCACGCGCATCCACCGGCGCACCGTCTAACCGGCCCCATCGGCCGCCCCTCCTCTTTATTTCCGTACCCCGTCCGAATGCGCGACGCGCCCTCCCTGGCCTGCCCGGGCGGTCCCCGCACGCTTGGCCGTTTCCGTCCCTTCCGCTTTTCCTAACTTTTTTCGATCTCCAGGAGAAATCTCCATGCGCAAGTTTCTGAGCTCCGCCATTGCGGCGACCCTGCTGTGCGTTGC
>JAEYVD010000202.1 GCA_023432075.1 Pseudomonadota bacterium
TCGGCGGGCGGCCCATCCTGTGGCACATCATGAAGACCTATTCCGCCCACGGCGTGAACGACTTCGTGATCTGCTGCGGCTACAAGGGCTACATGATCAAGGAGTACTTCGCCAACTACTTCCTGCATATGTCCGACGTCACGTTCGACATGGCCGACAACCGCATGGAAGTGCATCAGCGCAAGGCCGAACCCTGGCGCGTGACGCTGGTGGACACCGGCGAGAACACGATGACCGGCGGGCGCCTGAAACGTGTGGCCGACTACGTGAAGGAAGAGGAGGCGTTCTGCTTCACGTACGGCGACGGCGTGGCCGATATCGACATCACAGCCCTGCTCGCCTTTCACCGCAAGCACGGCAAGGCTGCCACGGTCACGGCCGTGCAGCCGCCGGGACGCTACGGCGCATTGCGCCGCGAAGGCGACCAGGTCACCGGCTTTGCGGAAAAACCGCGCGGCGACGGCGGTCTGATCAACGGCGGCTTCTTTGTGTTGTCGCCCAGCGTCCTCAAGCTGATCGAAGACGACGACTGCACCTGGGAACTGGGTCCGCTGGAAACGCTGAGCCGCGAAGGCCAGCTGCACGCGTACGAACACCTGGGCTTCTGGCAGCCGATGGACACGCTGCGCGAAAAGAACCTGCTGGAATCCCTCTGGAGCACGGGCAAGGCGCCATGGAAAGTCTGGTAACGCCCAGCGCCGGATTCTGGCGCGGCAAGCGCGTCCTTGTAACCGGTCACACCGGCTTCAAGGGCGGCTGGCTGGCGATCTGGCTGCATCGGCTGGGCGCGCAGGTGACGGGCATTGCCCTGCCCCCGTGCACGCAACCCAGCCTGTATCAGGCCGCCGGCATCGGCAACCTGATTGACAGCCGCTACTGCGACATCCGCGACGCCGCCGCGCTGCGCGAGCAGGTGCTGGCCGCCCGTCCCGAGATCGTGCTGCATCTGGCCGCGCAGGCGCTCGTGCGCCCAAGCTATGCGCAGCCTGTCGAAACGTTTGCCGCCAACATCATGGGCACCGCCCACCTGCTGGATGCCCTGCGTGCCACGCCCTCGGCCCGGGTCGCGGTCATGGTCACGACCGACAAGGTCTACCGCAACAACGAATGGCCCTACCCGTACCGCGAGAACGACGCGTTGGGCGGGCACGACCCTTACAGCGCCAGCAAGGCCGCCAGCGAGCTGGTCATTGCGTCCTATCGCGACGCCTTCCTGCGCGAACAGGGTCTGGCAGTGGCCAGCGCGCGTGCCGGCAATGTGATCGGCGGCGGCGACTGGTCGGCTGACCGCCTGCTGCCCGATGCCGTGCGCGCCTGGCAACGCGGCGGGGATCTTCATGTGCGGCGGCCCCAATCGGTGCGCCCGTGGCAGCACGTGCTGGAACCGCTCGCTGGTTACCTGACACTGGCCGAATCGCTGTGGAACGCGCCTGACCTGGCGGATGCCTACAACTTCGGCCCCGATGCGGCCGAGGCAGCGTCCGTGCGAACCGTGGTGGACCTGGCCCAGGCCGCCTATGGCAAGGGCCGCGTGGTCTATGCCGAACAGATCGAAGGCCCCCATGAAGCCGGGCTGCTGACGCTGGACACGTCCAAGGCGCGCGCCGTGCTGAAGGTGGCGCCCCGTTGGCCGCTGGCGCAGGCAGTCTCGCGCAGCATGGACTGGTACCGGCGCTTCGACGCGGGCGAGGATGCGCTGCCGCTCTGCCATGCCGATATCGACCAGTACGAGGCGCATGCATGAGCCTGGGCATTCTCGACACCCCGATTTCGGGTCTGAAGGTGGTGCAGCGCCATCCGCGCGGCGACACTCGCGGGTATCTGGCGCGGCTCTTCGATGCAGCCGATCTGGCCGCGTGCGGCTGGACGGGCTCGGTTGCCCAGGTCAACCACACCTATACGGCGCAGGCCGGCACCATCCGGGGCATGCACTACCAATTGCCGCCCTTTGCGGAAATGAAGCTCGTGAGCTGCATCCGGGGCGTGGTCTGGGACGTCGCCATCGATCTGCGGCAGGATTCGCCCACCTTCCTTCAGTGGCATGCGGAACGCCTGTCGGCGGACAACGGCCGCGCGCTGCTGATTCCCGAAGGCTTCGCCCACGGCTTTCAGACGCTGAGCGACGACGTGGAAATGCTGTACTGCCACTCCGCGCCCTATGCCCCGCAGGCCGAAGCCGGCCTGCATTTCCAGGAGGCCCGCGTCGGCATCTCCTGGCCCGCCCCCCCTACCCTCGTGTCCGAGCGCGATCAGCAACACCCGCGCCTGGACGCTGCCTATTCTGGAGTCGCACTGTGAAGTGCCGCCATTGCCAGGCCGAACTGCGCCTGCCCTTTCTCGACCTGGGCCACGCCCCGCCGTCCAACGCCTACCTGAGCGAAGCGGCGCTGCGCGGTCCGGAGACCTGGTTTCCCCTGCGCATTCTCGTCTGCGAATCCTGCTGGCTGGTCCAGACGGAAGACCACGCGGGCCGCGAAGCCCTGTTCACCGACGACTACGCCTACTTCAGCTCCTTCTCGTCGTCGTGGCTGACGCATTCGCGCCGCTACGTGGACGCGATGATCGGCCGCTTCGGCCTGGGCAAGGACAGCATGGTCGCCGAGATCGCGGCCAACGACGGCTATCTGCTGCAGTACGTCAAGGACGCCGGCATTGCCTG
>JAEYVD010000424.1 GCA_023432075.1 Pseudomonadota bacterium
GCCGCAGGCGGACAGACCGGCTACCAGCGCAAAGCTGGCGGTGACTGCATAGATCTTGCGTAGGTGTGGCTTCACCGTCTTTCCTCCGTGTTGAAGGGAAGAATTTTGGGGACGGTGTGTGACCTACCCGTGACACGCACGGGGCCAAATCAACGCAGGGGAGACTCGCGCGTCAGGCAATCCGATTCCAGCGCGGCCAGCGCGTCCAGGAACCGCCATGCGAACGATCCCGGTCCATCGGCATGTAGCGCGGCGCGCTGGCCCGCGATGCCGAAGCACGACAGCGCGGCCACGGCCGCGGCAAACGCATCGTTACGCGATACCGCGGCAAACGCCCCGGTCACGGCGCTTAGGGCGCAACCGGTGGCGGTCACACGCGGCATCAGCGGCGAGCCGCCCGTGATGTGTACGGCGCGCACGCCGTCTGTCACGTAATCGGTTTCTCCCGTCACCGCCACCACCGTCTGGCGCTGCGTGGCGATGTCCCGCGCAGACTGCTCGGCATGCGCGACGGCGTCGCGCGCATCCACGCCTTTGCCCGTGCTGAGGCCGCCCGCCAGCGCAATGATCTCGGATGCGTTGCCGCGGATGATGGCGGGCTTGAGGTCGAGCAGCTGCTGGATAGCGTTACGGCGAAAGGCGGTGGCGTGATGCGCGACGGGGTCGAGCACCCAGGGCGTGCCCGCATCTGCGGCGGCCTTGGCCGTCAGCAGCATGCTTTGCAGCCACGGCGCAGAAAGCGTGCCGATGTTGATGACCACCGCCCCGGCGAATCCGGCGAACTCGGGCGCCTCTTCTTCCGCATGCACCATGGCGGGCGACGCCCCGATCGCCAGCACGGCGTTGGCCGCGTAGTTCATGGACACGAAGTTGGTCAGGCACTGCACCAGCGGCGCGTCACGGCGGACGGCGGACAGCAGGTCCTGGGCGTGTTGGGCGAGGGGAGTCAGATGGGAATGCGGCATGCCGGACGGATGTTGCGCGGGGACGCGCTCCCCGAATGAATGGCGTATGTTCCCGGGGGAACCCGCGAGGTGTCAAGCGCGCGTTGCGGAACAGCACGCCGGCCATACCCAATTTGAGGTACGGGCAGCTTTCACGCCCGGTTCACAATCATTGACCGGCCCCGGATCGCCGTGATGATTGGGCACACGACGATATCGCCCGGGCGCCATGACCCCTGAAGCCAAGAAGAGGAACCGCCATGCTCAGTTCCGACCAACTTCAACGCGTGTTTCCCAACTGCAAGGCCCCTGGTGAGTGGGCGGAGGCGTTGGCGCCCGCGTTTCAGAAATACGAAATCGAAACCCCTGACCGCATGGCGAGCTTTCTGGCGCAGACGGGCTATGAATCCAGCCAATACAACCGGATCGAGGAAAACCTGAATTACGCAACCGCCGCGCGGTTGACCAAGGTGTGGCCCAAACGATTCCCGGATGAAGCGTCCGCGATGCCCTACGTGAATAATCCGCAGGGACTCGCGAATCTGGTTTACGCAAACCGGATGGGCAATGGCGATGCGCAGAGCAATGATGGTTACCGATATCGCGGACGGGGCATCATCCAGCTGACGGGACGCAGCAATTACGATTCGGCGGGGGACGCCATGGGCGTGGACCTGGTCAACACGCCCGAGTTGCTGGCCGACCCGAAATGGGCGGCGCTGAGCGCGGGGTGGTATTGGCAGTCGCGTGGGCTGAATGAGTTGGCCGACGACCGCACGCATGACGACGACCTGGAAGACTTTGCCCGGATTACGCGGCGCATCAACGGGGGGCTGGCGGGTCTGAAGGACCGTTTTGCCCTGTTCAAGCGCGTGTATGCCGAACTGATTCGGTGACCCGGCCAAGCCGGTGCGCCGGCCACGCCGGCGCACGCATTTCGAGAGGGCCGAGGCGGCCCTCAATTCACCGTGATATTGGCCGACTTGATGACCTGCGACCAATGCGCCGTATCCTGCGCGACGGTGCGGCCCAGTTCCTCGGGGTTCTGGTAGTTCGCCCGCACGCCGGCTTCATTGGCGGTCTTGATGAGTTCGGGTTTCTTCAGCCCCGCCTCCAGCGCGGCGCTGATCTTCTGCACCACGGCGTCGGGCGTGCCTGCCGGCGCAAATAGCGATACCCACGCGTCCAGCTCGAACCCGGGGTAGCCCTGTTCGGCGGCTGTCGGCACGTCCGGAATCATCGGATGGCGCGTCGCCCCGGCAATGGCAATCGCGCGCAACTTGCCCATCTGCACGTGGCCGATCACCGACGGCGGCGTGGTCACGAAAAGCTGGACGCGGCCGGACAGGACATCCTGGATGGCAGGGCCAGACCCCTTGTAAGGCACGTGAACCATGTCGGTGCCCGTCATCTGCTTGAAGAGTTCGGTGCCCACGTGCGGCACGGAGCCGCTGCCTTGAGAGGCATAGTTGATTTCGCCCGGATGCGCCTTGGCGTAGGCAACCAGTTCCTTCAGGTTGTGCACCGGCAGCGACGGGTGCACCGTCACCACGTGCGGCGATACGGCGATCATGCCGACGGGCTTGAACGAGTCGGCGTTCCAGCGCAGGCCGGTAAACATCGACGGATTGCCCGCGTGATACATCGAATACGAGGCCAGCAGCGTATAGCCGTCAGGCCGCGCGCCCGCCACGACGCCATAGGCAATGTTGCCGCTGGCGCCGGCGCGGTTGTCGATGACGGTGGGCTGGCCCAGGCCCGTCGCAAGCGGCTCGCTCGCCAGGCGCGCGGCCAAATCCACGATGCCGCCGGGCGGCACCGGCACCACGATCGTGATCGGATGCGTCGGAAAATCCTGCGCGGCGGCCAGCGGCGCGAGCAGCGAGAAGGAGAGGGCGATCAGTTTGCGCAACATGGATGTCACCTGGAGCTGCGGCGGGCGGTCAGGCGTTGTCGGCCAGTTCGGCGCGCACGATGGCGGCGCCCTCGACCATGGCCTTCATCTTGCCGTAGGCCACGTCGCGCGGAAGGTACTTCAGGCCGCAGTCGGGCGCAATGATCAGGCGCTCTGGCGACACGTGCGGCAACGCGCGGCGGATGCGGGCTGCGACCACATCGGGATGCTCGATCTCGTGCGTGGACAGGTCCAGCACGCCCAACATGATTTCCTTGTTGGACAGGTTGTCCAGCACGGCACAATCCAGGTTCGACTGCGCCGTCTCGATGGAGATCTGGTGCGCCGAGCAGCCGCACAACTCCGGCAGGAACGAATAGCCGTTCGGACGAGCGTGAATCACGGCGGCGTAGCCGAAGCAGATGTGCACCGCGGTGCGGCCCGTCACGCCTTCGAGGGCGCGGTTCAGCACCTCGACGCCGTACTCGCGGGCTTTCTCGGGGCGCGCCTGCATGTAGGGTTCGTCGATCTGCACGACGTCGGCGCCAGCCGCAAAGAGGTCGCGGATCTCTTCGTTGACGGCCTGGGCGTAGTCGTAGGCCATTTCGGCCTCCGACTTGTAGAAATCGTTCTGGGCCTGTTGTGCCATGGTGAACGGACCCGGCACCGTGATCTTGATCTGGCGGTCGGCGTTCACGCGCAGGAATTGCACGTCGCGCACCTGCACGGCATGCTTGCGGCGGATCTTGCCCACGACGCGCGGCACGGGATTGGGATGGCCGCTGCGATCCAGCGCCTCGCCGGGATTGTCGAGATCCACGCCTTCCAGCGCGGTGGCAAAGCGATTGGAATAGCTTTCACGGCGGACTTCGCCGTCGGTGATGATGTCGATGCCCGCGTTTTCCTGATCCCGAATCGCCAGCAGGGTGGCATCGTCCTGCGCCTGTTCCAGCCATTCCGGCGCCACGCGCCACAGTTCCTGGGCTCGCACGCGCGGGGGAAAGCGATCGCCAAGGCGCTTGCGATCGATCAGCCAATCGGGCTGGGCATACGAACCGACGAGCGTGGTGGGCAACAGGATGGACATGCGGACTCCGGACGGAAAAGGCGTAAAAAGCGGACCCGGGTTTATAGGCGATATAGCGTGAATTGGGTTTGCGGACAGATTGAAGAAAATTCATGCAACACACCGCCCGCCCGGCGCATGGTGCGGCGGGCGGGCGGTTTCAATGCAACGCGTATTGCAGCTTGAAGTGCTTACGTCGACGCGCGGTAGCGGTTACGCAGATCGCGGATCTGGTCGTGATTGCGCAGCACGCCCTGATACTGGCGTTCGACAACCGCGCGCACGTTGTCGGGCAGCGTTTCCTTGAGCGCCTTTTCGTAGTCCGCCTTGGCCACGTCCTCGCCTTTTTCGCATTCCTCGAGCAGCGTCAGGTCGGTGCGGCTGGATACCGCCGCCTTGATATTCGTCCAGCCACGATGCATGGCGCCGGCCACCGTGCCGCTGTCCTCCGGCTCGCCGCCCAGTTGCGTCACCAGGGTCTGCAACTCAGTGGCGCCGGCCGCGCAGTCGCGAGACCGGTTGCGAAACAGTTCCTGCATCTCGGGCGCCTTCGCGTCTTCAGCGGCCGAGGCAAAGCCCTTTTCGCCGTTCTTCGACGTTTCGATCAGATTGTTCAGCACCTTGATTACATGTTCGGCCATGTTGGTCTCCTGGGTTTGGAAGGAACAGGCGGCGTGGGCCGCCTGGGAATTGGAGACTCAGCAAGTGGCGTGCCTGGGGGGGTGATGGCCTGGGTGATTGTCGGGAAGATCGCGTTGTTGATCGCCTGTGCGCTACACGCGCGGGCAGGTCGAGCCGACTTTCAGCGCATCCAGCTCCTGATCCGTCATCTCTAGCGCCAGCGACGCCATCGCACAGGTGACCGCCAAGGCGTTGCGCATTTCGTCTTCCAGAATAATGTCCGGCACGTCGCCGCGCGACAGGATATGGCGCACACGGGATTCAGGCTTTTCGAAGCCCGCCACCAGCCGCAGCGCAGGAATGCCTTGCTTGGCGAAATTGGCGTGGTCCGAATTCGGCATGAAAGGCAGCCAGTGCGACACGGGCACGCCGGCGCGCGCGGCGGTGTCCTGGACCACGTCCGCCAGCGCCGGATAGTCGCTGATCAGCGCGCAGAGCGTGTCGTCGCCTGCAACGGTGTCCAGGTTGATGTCGAACTTCAGCCGTTGACGCTCGGTGGCCGGCATGTCGGCCAGGTAGCGGGCCGATCCGGCGAGCGCCCATTCTTCAGCGGTGAAGAAGCAGATACGCAGTCCAGGCGTGTCCGGGCCCAGCCGCTTTGCCAGCAGCCGCGCGGCTGCCAGCGCGACGGCAACGCCCGTGGCATTGTCCAGCGCGCTCTGGCCGAGGTCGTGGCCGTCCATGTGGGCGCTGATCACGATCCGGCTTTCCCGGCCGCCGGGCAGATCCAGAACGCCGGCGCAGGCCATCGAATCGCGCAATTCTTCGCCCTGAATCTGCAAGCGGACGCGGGCGCCGGGCCGGGCGGTCAATGCCGATGCGGCTTCGTGGCCGATATAGGCCGCGGGAATGCCTGCGCCGTCGCGGGGGCGGCCGGAAGAGCCGGACAAGGGGCCCGCGCCGGGCAGCGTATTGGCAATGAGGAAAGCGGCAGCGCCCTGCGCTACCGCCATGTCGTATTTGCGCCGGCGGTGCACATGCGTTTGCGAGAACGGATATTCATGGCGCACCAGCACGACCCGGCCGCGCACGGCATCGCCGGCGCGCTCGAAGTCCTCCGGGCGCCCCGCGCCCACATCCAGGACTTCGCCTTCCAGGCCTTGCGCGGCGGTGGAGGCCGAGCGCAACAGGGGCACGCACTCCAGATCCACGGGCGCGTCGCCCAGCAGCGTCAGGCGGCTGGACAGGCAGCGCCAGCCATCGTAGGGCACCGGCACGCACCGCACGTCGGGGCCAATTTCCCGAAGCCGGTCCAGCGCCCAGTCCATGGCCGCTTCGTCCTGCCCGGTACCGGACAGGCGCCCGCCAAAACTGCAAAGGGTCTGAAAATCGTGCATCAAGGCCGCGTCGTCGGCGGCCTGCTGTTGCCAGCTTGTCGTCATCAATGTCTCCGGCGCCGCGCGCATGCCGCGCGGCGCTGCGTGCGTGTTATTCGAAAGTGATATTGGCGCGCTGCACCAGCTCGGCCCAGCGGGCGAAGTCCTGCGTCAGCAAGGCCTTGAGGGCTGCGGCGCTGGTGTCGGGCGGCAGGTTCATGCCCACGCTGGCGAGCCGCTGCTTGACGGGCTCGGACTGCATGACCTTGGCCATGGCCTCCGACAGTTTTTTCTGGACGGGCTCGGGCGTGCCGGCCGGCGCGACCAGTCCCCACCAGCTTTGCACGGTCAGGCCCGGATAGCCCAGCTCCTGAAACGTCGGCACGTCCGGCGTGTCGGCCTGACGGGCGGGCGAAGACACGCCAATCGGCTTGATCTTGCCGCTCTGGAACAGGGCAACGGCCGAGGCCATCGTCGTAAAGCTGGCGTCGATCTGGCGGCCGGCCAGATCATTGACCGACGCAGACGCGCCCTTGTAGGGGATATGCGCGAGCTTGGTGCCGGTGTTCTGCATGAACAGCTCGGCCATCAGATGGGTCAGCGAGCCGTTGCCGCCCGAGCCGATGGAGACGGTGTCGGGCTTGGCCGAAGCGACCTTGACCAGCGACGGCACGTCCTGCGCCTCGAACCCGGGATTCACGAACAGGTACATGGGCGACAGGCCCAACAGCGTGATCGGCGCGAAATCCTTTTTCGCGTCGTATTTCACACGATCCTTGTACAGCGCCGGCACGATGGTGAACGGCACGTCGGCCAGCAACAGCGTGTAGCCATCGGGCGCTTCGGTCGCCACGTAGGCGGTGCCCAGCATCGATCCCGCGCCCGCCCGGTTTTCGACGACGACGGACTGCCCAAGCTGGGCGCTCAATTGATCGCTGATCGCCCGGGCCACCACGTCCGAACTGCCGCCCGCAGAATACGGCACGACGATCTTGACGGGTTTATCGGGATAGGCGGCCGAGGCGGATTGCACGCTTGCCAGGCACGCGGGAACGGCCATGGCGGCCAGCAGTTTTTTCCACTTGAACATGATTTTTATGGTGATCCATGAATTATTCACGTCATTGTGGTGCGCGCGCGGGCCGCCCGCAAAGGAAGTATGCGCATAGGATATTCCAAACTGGAATAGGTGCTCTTGCGGGGCCGGCGGCTTGAAAGCAGTCAGGTTCTAGGCGATGCCCGCGTATTGCCGCGTTTGCATATTCAACGCCTGGCCCTGGGCGATGACCCACTCGCAGAACGCTTCACAGTAGGGGCCGCCGACGTTGGGACGGGGCTGCATCAGGTGATAGCCGTAGCGGCCTTCGACGGCCTCGCCAAAGGGCCGCACCAGGCGTCCCGACTCCAGATGCTCCAGCACCATGCACAGCGGCATGATGCCCGCGCCCAAGCCATTGAGCACCGCTGGCAGCAGGATCGAAAAGCCTTCGTATTCCGCCGCGGTGGCGGCGGGACCGGACCACAACGGGGCGACGTCGGCCCGCCACTCGTCCCAGCCATAGCCGCGCTGGGCGCGCTTGAGCAACGGCAAACGGGCGATATCGTCCACTGATTCGACCGGATGGCGTTTGATCACCGAGGGTGCGGCCACCAGCGCCATTTCGCGGCCGCACAGGTACTGCGCGCTCATGCCCGACACATATCCAGTGTGAAGCTGGATTTCCGCGTCGAATCGTTCGGTACGGTCGCGGCCATGCAGCAGGCGAGGGCGGATGTTGACGCGGATCTCGGGGTGCAATTCAAAGAAATCGGCCAGCCTGGGCAGCAGAAAAAACTGCGCAAACGATGGTGAAACCGCCACGTTCAGGGCCACGCGCGACGCGGGGTTGGCCACCAGCGCATCGGCCTCGTCGATGAGCCGCACCGCCGCGCTGATGCGTTCCAGGTACAGAGCGCCCGCGTAGGTCAGCCGCAGGCCCGCGGGCATGCGCTTGAAGAGCGCGGTGCCCAATCGGTCCTCCAACGCCGCCACGTGTTTGCTGACCGCGCTTTGGGTCAGGCTAAGCGCCTCGGCCGCGCGGCTGAAGTTCAGCGTTTCGGCGGCGGTGAGGAAGATGCGCAGCGAAGACAGGGAGTTGCGGGAGCCTTTCATGGGAAGCGGGGCGTGATAGTAAGTTGGCGCTACTGTACTGCGTGCGCCCGGAGGGTGACGGCTGGCCGAGGTGGATCGATTCGTTCACTTGCTCGTGTGACCCGTCCGGCCAGGACCTACGCTTTCTCTTTTTGCGGAGAAAGCCATCACGGGCCGCTCGTTCTGTATAGCGTTTGTCGCGGGCTCGGGGCTGGTGCAGATGCTGCCATCTCTGCCGGGTTCGCTCGTGCTGTGGCTGGCGGCGGCCGGGGGCGCTGCGTCCTGCGCCGCGTGGGTTCGCGTCGGGAATTCTCGATGGCGGGTACTGGCGGCGCTGGCGTTGGGACTGTCGGCCGGCTTCTTGAATGCGGCCCTGCAAGCGCAGCAACGGTTGGACGATGGGCTTGCCGACGCGCATCAAGATGAGGTGTCGCGGCTGGTGCTGCGCGTGGCCGCGTTGCCCGATGGCGACGCGAAGCGTCAGCGCTTCCTGGCCGAGGTGATGCCGCCCGCTCATCCCGGAATTCCGTCACATGTCCAGGTCACCTGGCAGGCGGGTGCGGGCTCCAACCAGGCCGTGCCGCTGGTGCTGCCCGGGCAAGTGTGGCGGATGGCGCTGGTGCTGCGGCGGCCGCACGGTTTGCTCAATCCCGCGGGGCCGGATGCGCAAGGGCGTATGTTTGCCAACGGCATTCGGGCCACGGGAACTGTGCGCGGGCAGCCCGTCCTGCTGGACGATCGGCCATGGGCCACGCCCGGCATTGCCATCGAACGCGCCCGGCATCTGGTGCGCGAGGGCATGCGGGCGGCGTTGGGCGAGCATCGCTATGCGCCGGTGCTGATTGCGTTGGCGATTGGGGATCAGGCTGGCGTGGCGCGCGACGACTGGCGGATCTTCAACCGCAGCGGCATCACGCATCTGGTGTCGATCAGCGGCATGCACGTGACATCGATTGCCGGTATCGCTGGCTTGCTGGCGTCGTCGCT
>JAEYVD010000463.1 GCA_023432075.1 Pseudomonadota bacterium
TGACGCGTCCGTGGCTTGCTCAGTATCCCCAAGGCGTTCCTGCGGAGATCTCCACCGAGGAATATTCCTCGCTGACCGACTTGCTGGACCGGGCCTGCAAGCGGTACGCGACGCGCATCGCCTGCACCGCGATGGGCAGCGACATCACCTATGCGCAGCTGGACGGGCACGCGCGGGCGTTCGCAGCCTGGCTGCAAGGGCTAAACCTCGAAAAGGGCGCGCGGGTTGCGCTGATGATGCCCAACGTGCCGGCCTATCTGGTGTGCATGCTGGGCGCGCTGCGCGCGGGCATGACACTGGTGAACGTCAATCCGCTCTACACCGCCGATGAACTGCAGCGCCAGTTGCTGGACAGCGGCGCGTCCGTCATCGTCATCCTGGAAAACTTCGCGCATACCTTGCAGCAGGTTTCCAATCGCGGCGAACTCAAGCACATCGTCGTGACGGGCCCGGGCGATCTGCTCGGCGGCCTGAAGGCGCCGCTGGTCAACCTGGCCGCGCGCTACATCAAGAAGATCGTGCCGCCATGGCATATCGACGGTGCGTTGGCGCTGCCCAAGCTCTTGCACGAGGGCGCGCACCTGCCGTTCAATCCGCCGTCCATCTCGATGGACGACGTGGCGGTGCTGCAGTACACCGGCGGCACCACGGGCGTGCCCAAGGGCGCCATGCTGTCGCACCGCAATCTGGTGGCCAACGTGCTGCAGACCGAAGCGGTTGCGCAGCCGGTCGTGCACGACATGGCGGACCAGCAGCTCACCATCATCAGCGCGCTGCCGCTCTATCACGTGTTCGCCATGACGGTGTGCGGTCTTTACGCCCTGCACGCGGGCATGCGCAACGTGCTCATCATCAATCCGCGCGACCAGCCTTCGCTCATCAATGCGTGGCGCAAGACGCCGGTGAATGTGTTTCCCGGCGTCAATACGCTGTTCAACGCGCTGGCGCACAACGAGGACTTTGCGCGCCTGGACTTCTCCGGCCTGCGGCTGACGCTGGGCGGCGGGATGGCCGTGCAGCAGCAGGTGGCCGAGCGCTGGCTGAAGATCACGGGCCGGCCGCTGATCGAGGGCTACGGCCTGTCCGAGACGTCGCCGGTGGCGACGGTCAATCCCCCCAATGCCCCCGCGGATTCGGGTTCCATCGGGCTGCCGCTGCCGTCGCCGGACGTCGCGATCCTGGACGATGCGGGCAACGAGGTGCCGCTCGGAGAACGTGGCGAGGTCGGGATTCGCGGGCCGCAGGTCATGCTGGGGTACTGGCGCAAGCCCGACGAGACGCGTAATTCGATGACGGCCGATGGGTTCTTTCGGACCGGCGACATCGGCATCATGGACGAGCAGGGCTACACCCGCATCGTGGACCGCAAGAAGGACATGATCGCGGTGTCCGGCTTCAAGGTCTATCCGAACGAGGTCGAGGCCGCGGTCGCGCAGCATCCGGGCGTGCTGGAATGCGCGGCGATCGGCGTGCCGGACGAGCACTCCGGCGAGGCGGTCAAGGTGTTTGTCGTGAAGAAAGACCCGTCGCTGACCGAAGCCCAGGTGCAGCAATGGTGCAAGGACAAGCTGACGGGCTACAAGCGGCCGCGCTTCGTTGAATTCCGCGACGAGCTGCCCAAGAGCAACGTGGGCAAGATCCTGCGCCGCGAACTGCGGCCTGACGCGCAGGCCGCGGCGCCCGCGAAGACGTCCGCCTAGCGGGGCGCCTCAGCCTTGCTTGTTCAGGTGAGGCGCAATCATTTCGTGCAGCGCGCGTTCGATGGCGGGATTGCCCGCCACGACGCGCCCGCCGATCGGCCAGGGATCCTGCTTGTGCATGTCGGTGCACACGCCGCCCGCCTCGCGCAGGATCAGCGTGCCCGCAGCCACGTCCCAGGGCGCCAGGCCCATTTCCCAATAGCCGTCGTACCGGCCGCAGGCGGTCCAGGCCAGGTCCAGCGCGGCCGCGCCCATGCGGCGCACGCCGCGCGCGCGGTTGATGGCGTCGTGCAGCATCGGCATGTATTGCGCGGCGAACGAAAAATCGCGGAACGGAAAGCCCGTCGCCAGCACGGCGTCTTCGATCGTCTGTGTGCGCGAGCACGAGATGCGGCGGCCGTTGAGCCACGCGCCCACGCCGTACACGCCCGTGAAGAGCTCTTCGCGGCTGGGGTCGTAGACCACCCCGATGACCGGCGTGTCTTCGGCCAGCGTTTCGTTGGCGGACATCGTGGTGCCGGCATGCGCGATCAGGGCGATCGACACGGCGTAATGCGGGATGTCGTGCAGAAAGTTGGTGGTGCCGTCGAGCGGGTCGATGTACCAGGTGGCCGCGCCTTGGGCCTTGCCGCCCGTTTCCTCGGCGACGATGCCGAACTTCGGGGTGCGGGCCTTCAGCTCCTGGATGATCGCGGCCTCGGCCTCGCGGTCCGCCTGGGACACGAGATCGTTGCGGGCCTTGCGATCGATCACGAGATCGGCGCGGTGGTGCGCGTAGGATTGCAGGATGGCTGCGCCGGCATGCGCTGCCGTGACGGCCGCGTCGATCGCGGCGCACAGGTCGATGGGCGAAGCCAGCGATTGGGGCTGATCGTAGGTATCCATTGGTCCAGTGTAAGCCCACCTATGCGGCAAACCTGTGGCAAACGGACTAATCCCTTGGGCCGCGTGGTGCGCATCCAACGCGAACGGGCAGGTGGCCGGATAATTCGCGCTTCATCATGTTTGTATCTTTGGGCTGAATGTCTGTGACTTATGTTCCGCTGGTCCCCGCCAAGGGGGATGTCGACGCCGACGGCAGGCTGGTCAGTTCCGTTTACGGGGACGTCTACCACTCCCCGTCCGGGGCGCTGGGCCAGGCCGAGCACGTTTTCCTGCGGGGCAACGGTCTGCCGGAGCGCTGGCGGGGGCGCGCGTCGTTCACCGTCTGCGAGACGGGGTTCGGCCTGGGGCTGAACTTCCTGGCGCTGTGGAAGGCCTGGCGCGACGATCCGCAACGGCCGGCGGCGCTGCATGTCGTCTCGATGGAAGCGCACCCCTTTTCGGGGGACGACATGGCCGCCTTGCTGGCGCGCCATGCGCCTGAGCCGCTGGCGGGCATGGCGCACAAGCTGACCGCGCAATGGCCAGCGCTGCTGCCGGGGCTGCACCGGCTGGAATTCGATAACGGCGCCGTCACGCTGACACTGGGTTTTGGCGATGCGCAGGCGCTGGCCCCGCGCCTGGGCGCGCGGGTGGATGCGTTTTTCCTGGATGGTTTTGCGCCTGAACGCAATCCCCAGATGTGGGCGCCGCCGCTGCTGCGCGCCCTGGCCGATCTGGCGGCGCCCGGGGCCACCGTCGCCACCTGGGCCTGCACGGGCGATCTGCGCCGCAACCTGGCCGCCGCCGGCGTTGACGTGCGGCGCGCGCCCGGATATGGGGGCAAATGGCATATGACGGTGGGGCAGGTCCGCCAGGCAGGAAGCGGCGCGCAGCCGGCGGCGGTCTCGTCCGCACGGCATGCGGTGATCGTGGGGGCGGGATTGGCCGGGGCGGGGATCGCCCATGCGCTGGCATTGCGCGGCTGGCGCGTCACGGTGCTGGACGCGGGCCGCGCGCAAGACGTGCCGGCTCATGCCGGCCACCTGGCTGCCGCGCTCACGCCAGTGGTGGCGCGCGATGACAATGCGCGGGCGCGGCTGTCGCGCGCGGGCAGCGAACGAGCCCTGGCGCGCTGGCTGGGGTTGCCGGGAGGCGCGGCGCCCCGGGTTTGCGGCACCGTCCAGGTCGAGCGCGACGCCGGCCGGTCGGCGGCGCTGGCGGGCACCCTGGAAGCGCTGGCATTTCCGGCGGACTGGGTGCGCCAGGTGTCGCGGGAGGAGGCCGGCGCCTTGGCCGGACTGCCCGTGGCGCGCGGCGGCGTGTTCTTTTCGCAAGGCATGCTGGTGCAGCCCGGGCTACTGATCGAGGCGCTGCTGGCCGCGGCCGGTGCGGCGGTGATTCCGGGGCGGGCCGACCGGGTGTCGCCCGCAGGGCAGGGCTGGCGGGTGCTGGATGCCTCGGGGACGGAACTGGCGCGGGCGGACACCGTGGTCCTGGCCAATGCCGCCGGTTCACGCGCGGTACTGGCGGCCAGCGGCTTGCTGGACCCATTGCCCCGCGTTGCCCAGATGCACGCGCTGGCCGGCGAGGTCACGATGATTCCCGCGGCGGCCCTGGACGGCGGCCCGCGCTGCATCGTCGGGGGCGAGGGGTATCTCCTGCCGGACATTGGCGTGGGCTGCGTGGTTGGCAGCACCTATGTCCATGACGCCGCCGCGGCCTCGGTGGGCGCCGAAGGGCAGCGTGTCACGTTGGGCAAGGCGGCTGGGCTTCTGGCCGGACACTTTCCGGCGTTCGATGCGCTGGTTCCGGGCGATCTCCCCGGCTGGGCCGGCTGGCGCGCGGTCCTGCCGGGCCGCTTGCCGGCCGTCGGCGAACTGCCCCATGCGCCAGGTCTGTGGCTGGCCGCCGGTTACGCGTCACGCGGGTTGTCGTGGTCGGCGCTGATGGGGGACCTGATTGCGGCCCGTCTGATGGGCGAACCGCTGCCGCTGGAGACCGATCTGGCCCAGCTTGTTTCACCACGATGAAAAAAAATGAATGCGCTCCGGGAGGCACGCCCGGCTGGCGTAGAATTGTAAGAATTGCCGGAATTTGGCGCCAATAGGCCGCAATTGACCTTTCGGGCCGGCAATTCGGCGACTCGGCGGCATCTGCGCGCCTGACGCAGGCCAAGGGCT
>JAEYVD010000533.1 GCA_023432075.1 Pseudomonadota bacterium
CGTCTTAGGAATCGCGGATGAAGTTATCAGTCATCATCATCACCAAGAACGAAGCGGCCAACATTGCCGCCTGCCTGAAGTCCGTGTCGTTTGCCGACGAGTTCATCGTTGTGGATTCGGGCAGCACCGACGGCACCGTGGAATTGGCGCGGGCGCTGGGCGCACGGGTCGAAGTCACCCCCGACTGGCCCGGCTTCGGTGCGCAGAAGAACCGCGCGCTGGATCTGGCGACGGGCGACTGGGTCCTGTCGATCGACGCGGACGAACGTGTCACGCCCGAGCTGGCGCAGGAAATCCAGGACGTGCTGCGCGCGCCCAAGGCCGACGCCTATGAAATCGCGCGTCTGTCCAACTTCTGCGGCCGCGACATCCGCCACAGCGGCTGGTGGCCCGACTACGTGCTGCGGCTTTTCAAGCGCGGCACGGCGCGCTTCACCGATGCCGCCGTGCACGAGCGCGTGGTGCCCGCCAACGGCCGGCCCCTGCAGATGCGCGGCTATTTCAACCACTATCCGTACGACAACCTGGACGCGCTGATCAACAAGGTCAACCGGTATTCATCCGATGCGGCCGCCATGATGTACGCCAAGGGCAAGCGCACCTCGGTCTTCGGCGCGTTGGGCCATGGCTTCTGGACCTTCGTGCGCATCTACCTGATCCGCCGCGGTTTCCTTGATGGCCGCCACGGGCTCGTGCTGGCCGTGACAGCGGCGGCGGGCAGCTTCTTCCGTTATTCGAAGCTGATGTTCCTGGCAGAAAACAAAAAGTGAAGATCCTCTACACGAACTTCCACGCGGGCAACGGCGGGGGGCACGTCACCTACATCATCAACCTGGCCAAGGCGCTGGCCCGCGATCACGAGATCACGGTGGCGGTGCCCGACACCAGCCGGCTGTACCGCTACGCGAAGGCCATCCCCGGCGTCAATGTGGTGGACATGCGCTATACGACCCGCCCGTCGTCCTGGTTCAAGGACCGCGCCAGGCTGCATCGCCTGATCGTCGACGGCCGGTTCGACATCATCCACGCCAACGGCTCGGCCGATCACAAGCAGGTCATGCTGGCCACGCTGGGCATGCGGCGCCGCCCGCGAATCGTGTTCACCAAGCACAACGATCACCCGCTTTCCAGTTTCGGACACAAGCTGCGCGTGGCGCTGGCCACCGATCACGGCATCGCCGTCAGCGACTACATCCGCGGCATGATGGAGCAGTCGCCCTACCGCAAACGCCCCATCACGACCATCCGGCACGGCATCGATACCAATTTCTTCGCGCCGCCGCCGCCCGAAAGCCTGGACAAGCTGCGTGAAATCTTCTTTGGCCCGGACTGGCAAGGCAAGCTGCTGCTCGGCAGCGCGGGCGGCACCGATTACGACAAGGGCTGGCTGGACCTGGTGGCGGCCGCGGCCGCGCTGCCGCCGGCCGACAAGGCACGCATCTTGCTGATGGTGGCGGGCGATCCGCCCTCCGAAGCCAAGTTGGCGCGCGTGCGCGAGCTGGGCATGATCGACCAGGTGAAGTTTCCCGGGCTGCTCGATGACGTCCGCGCGGCGTTGGCATCGTGCCACGCCGGATTCGTCCTGTCGTACCGCGAGGCGCTGTCGTTTGCCTGCCGCGAGATCATGGCGCTGGGACTGCCGGCGCTGGTCAGCGACGCGGGCGGACTGCCGGAAAACGTAACAGACGGCGTGGATGGCTGGATCGTGCCCACGCGCGACATTCCGGCCATGACCGCCAAGTTGCGGTTCATGCTGGACAATCCGGAGGCGGTGCGGCTGATGGGCCACAAGGCGCGCGAGACCAGTTTGCGCGACTTCAACCTTGAGCGTTTCGCGGCTGCCACGGTGGATGTATACCAACGCACGCTGACCGGGCGCTGAGTCATATAATGTCGAGCTATGTCTATTCCAATCCTTATGTATCACCAGATTGGCGAGCCCAACCCCAAGGGCACGCCGTTTCGCGGACTGACGGTACATCCCGATAGCTTTGCCCGCCAAATGCGCTGGATGCGCCGGCTTGGCTATCGCGGATTGTCCATGCGCGATGTCATGCCCTACGTCCGCGGCGAGCGCCAGGGCAAGGTCTTCGGCATCACGTTCGACGACGGTTTCCGCAATGTGCATCACAACGCGATGCCGGTACTGAGCGAACTGGGATTCACCGCCACCAACTATTTCGTGGCCCGGCAATTCGACGGCAGCAACGTGTGGGACCGGGAAAAGGGCATCCCGTTTGCGCCGTTGATGACCGTGCAGGAAATGCGGGAATGGGCGCAGGCCGGCAACGAGGTCGGCTCGCACACGCTGGATCACGTCCACCTGCCCGAGTTGCCAGCCGAAGAAGCGCGGCGCCAGATCGTCCAGTCCAAGGACGAGCTTGAACAGGCGCTGGGCGCGCCCGTCACCGCGTTCTGTTACCCCTACGGCGACCACGGCCCAGAGCATCAGGCCATGGCGCGCGAGGCCGGTTACGACAACGCCACGCTCACCAAGCGCGGCCTGGCAGCGGCGACCGACGATCCCTTCGGACTGCCGCGGGTGACCGTGGCGCGTTCCACCAACATCTTCCGATTCCTCCAGAAGTGCCTCACCCGGTATGAAGACAGCCGCCGGCGCTCCTGAACGCCGGCTTCGCATCGCGCTGTTGGTTGATCGCTTCGGCAACCGTTTCGGCGGGGCGGAGGCCTATGGCGTCGAATTGATGCGCGTGCTTGGCCAGCGGCACGACGTCTCCGTGGTTGCGCGCGATTTCGACAGCGACCTGCCGTTCGACTACCTGCCCGTGCGATTTCCGGGCTGGCTGCCCAGTTGGACGCGGGTGCTGTACTTCGCCTGGCGCGCCGACCGCCTTACCCGCGGCCGCTACGACATCGTCCATTCGCACATGAACGGCTGGGTGGGCGAGATCCAGGTCATGCACGTGACGCCAGTCCGCTACAACCGCGTCACCCGGGTCAAGCCGCTGCAGCGCGTGACGGCCTGGCTCAGTCCGCGGCTTGCCACCTATCTGCTGCTGGAAAAGCTGCGCGTGCGCAAGGCGCCCCAACGCCGCGTGGTGGCGGTATCGGGCCTCATCATGGACCAGCTGCACCGCAGCTATGGTGAAGAACTTGCCGTGGACATCATCGCGCCGGGCGTCAAGCTGCCCGCGCCCGACCGCAACGGGGGCCGCCAGGCCACGCGCGCGCGGCTGGGCTGGGACGCAGACACGATCGGCTGTCTGCTGGTGGCGCGCAATCCGCTGCGCAAGGGCCTGCCCGCCTTGCTGGACGCGCTGGCCCTCTTGCCTCCCCGCTACCGGCTGCTGGTGGTCGGCGCCGACGAGCCCACGCGCGAACGCGTGCGCGCCGCCGGGGACGTCGCCCGCCGCGTCACGCTGGTCGACCCCACGCCAGACGTCGCCCAGTACTTCAATGCGGCCGACATCTACACGCACCCGACTCTGAACGACAGTTACGGCATGGCGCCGCTTGAGGCCATGTCGCACGGTCTGCCGGTCATCGTCAGTTCGCCGGTCTATTGCGGATTTGCGCAATATCTCACGGCGGGAACGGATGCGCTCATCCTGCAGGATCCGCGCGATGGCGCGCAGTTGGCGCAGGCGTTGGAAAGCTTGGGCTCGGATCCGGAACTGCGCGCGGCGCTGACGTCACGCGGCCTGGAAATCGCCCGCGACCAAAGCTGGGAAACCGTGGCTTCGCGCTACGAGGCGCTGTATGAACAGGTGCTGCAGGAGCGCCATTGAACAAAACGGGGCGGTGAGCCCCGTTTTCAATGGTGGGGCGCCGTCGCCCGTTCCAGGTCGGCCAGCCAGTGGATGGCGTGTTCGCGGTCTGGCCCGCACATCTCGTGCTGCGGCTGCAGCCCGCCGCAAAAGTCCGGACGGGAAGGGTCCCCGAAGATCGCGCAACGCATGTCGGGCAGCAACTGAATACAGGGCACGCCCGCGGGCTTGCCCTGCGGCATGCCCGGAATGGGCCGCGTGATTGACGGCGCGATGCAGCAGGCGCCGCATCCCGAGCGGCACGCTGGCAGGGCGCCGGTCAGGCTCATACCCATCCGCGCAGCCAGTACACAAAGAGCCCCGCGTATTCCTTCACAATCGAGCGGCTGGCGTCGAAGGTGCGCTCGTCGGGAAGCCACAAGGACAGCGATCCGTCGGCCGGCGCCACGATCTGGGGCGGCGCGGGGGCCGCAATCACTTCCACACCCTGTTTGGAAAAGGCCGCCATGGCGCGGGGCATGTGCAGGGCGGACGTCACCAGCAGCACCTTGCCGATGCCGCGCGCCTTGAGCTGGTCTTCGGTAAGCGTGGCGTTTTCATAGGTGGTGCGGCTGGCGTTTTCCAGGATCAGCGCCGACTCCGGAACCCCCTGCTGGCGGATGGCATGGGCCATTCCGCGCGCTTCGCTGACATCGCCTTCCAGCGCGCCGCCCGACAGCAGCACCTTGGGCGCGCGGCCGGCCAGATACAGCTCGGCGGCGGCGTCAACGCGCACGATGGCGGTGTCCTTGTCATAGGGCAGGAACCAATTGGCGCGGCCGTTGGCGGTGTTGCCGCCCAGTACCACGATCGCGTCGGCCATCGGCATCTCGGCCGCTGGCTTGTGCGGATACCGGTTCTCCAGCGCGCCGCCCGCCCATAGCGAGGTCGCGGGCAAAGACCAGGCCAGCGCCCAGAGCAAGCCCGCCGCGACGAGGGTAAGACCCGTCTTGCGAAGCCGGAACAGTCCCAGCACCAGGCCAAGGACCACCAGGGTGATGCACAAATTCAAGGGAATGATCAGATTCGTGAGATAGCTGGAAAAGGTCATTTCGAGACTGTCCTGATTACTGCGTACCATCCAGCAGGCGCTCGGCCTGCTGTGTTGCTTCTTCCTGCGACGGCCAGGCCTGGTCGGCGCCCAGACACACCGCGCGCGGCGACCACGGGCCGGTGCGTTGCGGCTGTGTCACGCCAAACAGCGTCAGCTGCCGCGCCGACGCGGCCGCCGCCACGTGCGACACGCCGGAATCGTTACAAATCACCAGCGCGGCCCGGGCGGTCAACGCCGCAAAGGCGCCCAATCCCAGCGGGGGCAGCAACTGAGCGGTCGGCGCATTGCGCCGGGCTTCGTCGGTTTCGGCCGGAGGGGGGCACATTACCACGGTATGGCCGCGGGCCTGCAAGGCGCGCGTCAGTGTATCGAATCCCGGCCAGACCTTGATCCTGCCCTTGTGCAGCCCGGTGGCGGTGGGCGCGATCAGGACGAAGGGCCGGTCTTGCAGGCCGGCCTGGGCCAGGGCCTCGCTCGCCCCGCGCTCATGCGCCGCCGTCAGCGGCAGATCCAGCGTCGGGCCGGGCTTGACGGGCCCGACGGGCAGATTCCAGCGGATCAGGGCCTCACGGGTAAGGTAATGCCAGGACTCGACCGCGTGCATCGGCTGGTCGGGTTTGGCGAACGGCCAGCGGAGCAGAAAGCTGCGGCCGTCGTCGCGGTAGCCCGCCGACGGCACGCCGGCCAGCCGGAACACCAGCGCGCTGGACAGGGAATCCGGCAGCAGCAGCCCACGGGCGCGGCGGCCTTGCGCGCCCAGCCCGCGCCGGTGCGCGCTGACCGCCGCCCGGTCCGGTCCCACCTTGCCGCGCATGGGGATGAAATCCAGTTTGTCCACGCCGTCGAGCAGATCGCGGGCCCAGGGGCGGGCGCACAGGACGAGAGGAAGGCCGCTTGCCGCCAGCGCGCGCAGGCTGGGCAGGCTCATGCAGACATCGCCTACCCAATTGGGCAGGCGGACATACAGGCAACTGATATCGGACATGGAAGGGCGCACGGGCGCGGATAGGGCTAAGGGGCGGGGACGGCGCGCAGACGCGCAGCCGGTACAATCCTGGGCACAATTGTATAAAAGCGAGTGATCCCTTTGAATTCTGCCGCACGGAATGCGCCAGCGGGCTCCCAGCCCGTCAAATCCGAACTCTGGACCCGGATCTACAGCCGAGTCGGTTCCTACTGGAAGGGCTTGCTGGCGGCCGTCCTCCTGATGGCAGGCGCCGCAGCCACGCAGCCCGTGCTGGCGGTCATCATGAAGCCGCTCCTGGACGGCGGCTTCTCCGGCGCCAAACCGTATTACGTCTGGGCGCTGCCGCTGGCGGTCGTGGGCCTGATCCTGGTGCGCGGCATCTGCAACTTCTTCAGCGACTACCTGCTGGCCTGGGTGGCCAACAACGTGCTGCTGGGCATGCGGCGCGACATGTTCGAGCGCCTTCTGGGCCTGCCGGACGCCGATTTCAAACGGGGCGACACTGGGCGCCTCCTGAACCGCTTCACCATCGACGCCGGCAACGTCACCGGCTATGCCACGGACGTCATCACCGTGCTGGTGCGCGAAACCCTGGTGGTCATCGCGCTGATCTGCGTGCTGCTCTACATGTCTTGGGTGCTGACGCTGATCATCCTGGTCATGCTGCCGGTCTCGGTCATGATCTCGCGGTTCTTCATCAAGCGTCTGCGCCGCATCAACCGCGAAACCGTCAACATGAACGCCGAGCTGACCCGCGTGGTCGGCGAGGGCATCGACGGCCAGCGCGTCATCAAGCTGTTCGACGGTTACGAAGTCGAACGCGGCCGTTTCGATTTCGTCAGCCGGCGCCTGCGCCGTTTTGCCATGCGCACCGCCACGGCCGATGCCGCCCTGACGCCGCTCACGCAGGTCTGCATCTCGATCTCCGTGGGCGCGGTCATCGCCGTGGCGCTCAGCCAGGCCAACAGCGGCTCGCTCACCGTGGGCAGTTTTGCCTCGTTCATGGCCGCGCTGGCCCAGATCTTCGATCCCATCAAGCGCCTCACCAACGTGGCCGCCCGCATGCAAAAGATGCTGGTCTCGGCCGAAAGCGTGTTCACCCTGATCGACCAGATTCCGGAAAACGACACCGGCACCAAAGAGCTGCCCGAGCCCGTGCGCGGCAAGGTCGAATTCCGCAACGTGTCGCATCGCTTCCCCGACGCCGACCGCGACACGGTCAACGACATTTCCTTCGTGGTCGAACCCGGCCAGACCGTCGCCCTCGTGGGGCGTTCGGGCAGCGGCAAGACCACGCTGGTCAACATGCTGCCCCGCTTCGTGCTGGCCGACAGCGGCCAGATCCTCGTGGACGACGCGCCCATCGATGAACTGACGCTGCGCAGCCTGCGCTCGCACCTGTCGCTGGTCAGCCAGGACGTCGTGCTGTTCGACGACACGATCGCCGCCAACGTCGGCTACGGCGCATTGGGCAATTCCAGCGAGCAAAAGGTGCGCGACGCGCTGGCCGCGGCCAACCTGCTCGAGTTCGTCGAAGGCCTGCCGCAAGGCATCAACACCCCGGTGGGCGAGAACGCTGCCCGCCTGTCCGGCGGACAGCGCCAGCGTCTGGCGATCGCGCGCGCGCTCATCAAGAACGCGCCCATCCTGATCCTGGACGAAGCGACCTCGGCGCTGGACAACGAGTCCGAACGCCAGGTGCAGGCCTCGCTGGAACGCCTGATGAAGGGGCGCACCACGCTGGTCATCGCGCACCGCCTGTCTACTGTCCAGAACGCCGACCGCATCATCGTCCTGGACGCGGGCAAGATCGTCGAACAGGGGCCGCACGCGGAACTGCTGGCTGCCGATGGCCTGTACGCCTCGCTTTACAAAATGCAGTTCCGGGAAGACTGACCCGGCGCATGCGCCTTCTTCCTGCAGCCGCCCCTCGGGGCGGTTTTTCATTGCCGAAGTTCCTGTTTGCCAATCCCGCGGTTTGCCGGAAAATGGCCCCAGCCTGCGCATAGCGGGCTGGGCGGCGTCCCAGGCGCTTCGGCCCGCCATGCAACCAGGAGCGCTCCATGGCCCTGCCTTCCGAAGGCAATCAAGTTCTCAACGTCGTCGTCCTGCTCGGCGCAGCGGTGATTGCCGTCCCCTTGTTCAAACGTCTCGGGCTGGGTTCGGTCCTGGGCTATCTCGCCGCCGGCCTGGCGATCGGCCCGTTCGGCATCGGCTTTTTCTCCGACCCCAAATCCATCCTGCACGTCGCCGAGCTGGGCGTGGTGATGTTCCTGTTCATCATCGGACTGGAGATGCAGCCGTCGCGCCTCTGGAAGCTGCGCGGCGAAATCTTCGGGCTGGGCGTCGCACAGGTGCTGGTTTGCGGCGCGCTGCTTACCGGGGTCGGGTTGCTGGCTGGCCTGTCGGGCGCCGCGGCCTTCATGGCCGCGATGGGCTTCGTGCTTTCCTCCACGGCCATCGTGATGCAGATCCTGGCCGAGCGCGACGAGACCACCAGCGCGCAGGGCCAGCGCATCGTCTCCATTCTCCTCCTCGAAGATCTGGCGATCGTCCCGCTGCTGGCGCTGGCCGCCTTGCTGGCTCCGGCAAGCAGCGGCAGCGAGGGCAATCCGTGGCTGCAGGCCGCTATCGCGCTCGGCTGCATTCTGGCGCTGCTGGCTGCGGGCCGGTGGCTGCTCAATCCGCTGTTCCGCCTGCTGGCCGCAGCGCATGCCCGCGAAGTGATGACCGCGGCCGCACTGCTCGTCGTGCTGGGCGCCGCGCTGCTGATGGAACTGGGCGGCTTGTCCATGGCCATGGGCGCGTTCCTGGCCGGTGTGCTGCTGTCCGAGTCCACATTCCGCCATCAGCTCGAAGCCGATATCGAGCCCTTTCGCGGCATCCTGCTAGGCCTGTTCTTCCTGGGCGTGGGCATGTCGCTGGATCTTCTGGCGGTGGCGCGGGAATGGCCGCTTATCCTGGCGGGCGTCGTCGTCTTCATGGCGGTCAAATCCGTGGGCGTCTATATCGTGGCGCGCCTGCTGCGCGCCACCCATGCCGAAGCGATCACCCGTTGCGCGTTGCTGGCGCAAGGCGGCGAGTTTGCCTTCGTGCTCTACAGCGCAGCCGCTGAAAAAGGCATCTTCGACGCGCATACGGGCGCGGTGCTGACTGCGGTCGTCATCATTTCCATGGCGCTCACGCCGCTGTGCGTGCTGGCCTTGCGCTGGCTCCTGCCCAAACCCACGCTGTCCATGGATGGCGTGGATGTGGCCCGCGATCTGGACGGCTGTGCGCTGATCGTCGGTTTTGGCCGTTTCGGCCAGATTGTGACGCAGGCAATGCTGGCCCGCGGGGTCAAGGTCTCGATCCTGGACATCGATACCGACGCGATCCGCGCCGCGGCAAAGTGGGGGGTGAAGGTGTATTACGGGGACGGTACGCGAGCCGACATGCTGCGTTCGGCCGGCGCCGAAAATGCCTGCGCCATCCTGGTGTGCATCAACGATCCGCGCGCCGCCACCCACATGGTGCAGCTCATCAAGTCCGAATTTCCGCTGGTGCGCGTGGTGGTTCGGGCGTACGACCGCATTCATTCGCTGGCGCTGGCCCGCGAGGGGGTGGATTTCCAGGTCCGGGAAACCCTGGAATCGGCGCTGGTCTTTGGCGGAGCGGCGCTGCGCGCCATTGGCGTGCCGCCCGACGAGGCCGAGGAGGTCATTCAGGATGTCCGGCAACGCGACACCGAACGCTTCGATCTGGAGGTGGCCGGCGGCCTGTTCGCCGGCCGCTCACTGCTTTACGGAAATATGACAGGCCAACCGGACGGCATCAATGACCGGCCGGACCGCGAAACCGGAGACGCCGCAGCCAGTCCATCCGCCTGACGGCTATTTTTCGGTGTGCATTTCGGGTTCTTTGCATTACTTTACGCATCATTTCACGCGCAAAATCAAGCAGCTAGGGTAGATTAATCCGCAATGACGCTTCACTCAGGAAGCGCTTTTGCCAGGGGGCTGCCATGCTGCAAACGGACCGTAATTCGACTACGTCGCACGCCATCGGAATCGAGCTAGCCCGGCGTCAGGCCATGACGCTTCGATGCGGATTCTCGGGCTTGCTCACCCGCCAATTGATGGCGCAGGCCGGTGGGGCAGGGCCCGCGTGGGCCATCAACGCCCACCGGGAAACCGACAAGGCGCGCGGGGCCAAGGCCTTCCCCTTCCGCATCGCCGCGGCCGCGGTTTCCTGAACGCCCCGCGTCGGGCGCACCGCGCCCGGCTTTCTTCTCGTGCCCGGGCTCCTTTCCGGGCACCCATTCCCGTCACCCGCGCTGATCGCCGCCCCTGACTTTGCCATCCGGGGGCGCGATGCCTTGCGCCTGGCATCGGACATCGGCATCATCATGCACAGCTTGCTGCTGAACTACGCCACCCCGACCGCCACCGCGAAGGAGCGCCGTATTGAAATCACGCGGGATCGTGCACCGTACGCTGTACGCGCTGGCCGGCATCGTCGCCATCGGTATCTGTACGGCAGCAGTCGCTCTGCTGTGGATGGACCGCCGCGTCACCTGGGACGCGGCCTACGTATCGGCCCGCAACCTGGCCAGCGTGCTCGCGGCAGACATAGGCCGCACGTTGCATGTCTACGATCTGTCTCTGCAAGGCGTGGTCGAGCGTCTCCAAGACCCCGGCGTTGCCGACCTCGAACCGGAATCCCGCCACCGGTTTCTCTTTGACCGTTCGGCCACGGCCGCGTACCTCGGCGCCATCGTCGTGCTCGACGCCCAAGGCAACATCCGGTACGACTCGCTTGCCTCAACGCCGCCCCAGGTCAATTTTGCGGACCGGGACTACTTCAAGGTGCACCAGGACGCGGACGACGTCGGCCTCTTCGTCAGCCGGCCATACGACAGCCGTCTGCGCAGCGGCGATGAAAGCATTGCCATCAGCCGGCGCATCTCCAACGCCGATGGCAGCTTCGCCGGCGTTGTTGCCGGCTCGCTGCGAATGGCGTACTTTCGCGATCGCTTTGCCGAAGTGTCCATCGGCCCGCACGACGCCATCACCGTGTTTCGCAACGATGGCGTCGTCCTCTTGCGCAATCCCTATTCACGCGCGGACTTCGACAGCGGCGTCGACGTGCCGCTCGACTTTCAGCAATACCTGATTGGCCGCGAGGGCGCATTTGTCGGCGTTCTGTCGCACGACGGCGTCAACCGGTTGTATGCGTTTGACGCCATCGAGCGCACGCCGCTGGTGATCGACGTGGCCCTGGCCGTCGATGATCTGCTCGAACCCTGGGTGCGCCGCGCCGCGCTGATCGTGCCCGTGACACTGGCGCTTTTCGCATCGGTAATGGCCCAGATCGTCCTTTTCAGACGCGAGATGCGTTGGAGGCAGGCGTTCGAGGCGCAATTGGCGCGTCAGGCCCAGACGGACGGACTTACCGGCATCGCCAACCGGCGCACCTTCGACGAGGTGCTGGAAACGGAATGGGCGGCCGCGCGGCGCGATCGCGTGCCGCTGTCGCTGCTGTTCCTGGATGCCGACCGCTTCAAGCTTTACAACGATCGCTATGGTCACCAGGAAGGCGACGTGCTGCTCAAGATGCTGGCGCTTGCGCTTCAGAACAAGGCTCGCCGTCCGCGTGATCTGGCGGCCCGTTACGGCGGCGAAGAGTTTGTGGTGCTGCTGCCCGACACGCGCAGCGAACAGGCACGGGTCATCGCCGAAAGCATCCGTCGCGCAGTCGCGGACCTAGCCATTCCGCATGAAGACAACGAAGGCGGTATCGTCACCGTCAGCATCGGCGTTGCTACGGTCGTCCCGCAAGGCGACGACGCCTCGGCCGCACTCGTGGAAGCCGCCGATGCGGCGGTGTACCAGGCAAAGGCCGCGGGCCGCAATCGCGTCGCGTCCGCGCCGGCCTGACGATCAGCCTGGCAAGAAAAAGTCCCGCCGCACCTTGAGGTGACGGCGGGGCGATGCATGGCGCAGCGTGCTTGAGCGGCTCTTAGCGGCCCATGATCACGGCCTGCAAGCGCGTCTGTGCCTGCTGCACGTTCTTGGCCTGGGCGTTCATCTCTTGCAGAAGCTTGTTCAGCTCGGCCTGCACGGCAGGGTCGGTCACCGTCACGCTGTTGCCCGAGATCTCGATCTTCGACTTGTTCGCTTCCACGTAGTCCGCGATCTTCAGCGTGACGTCGTAGGTGGCGTTGATCTGCGGCAGCACATCGCCAAACGTGTCGGCCGGCAGGGTGATGGTCTTCTCGTAAGCCTTGTCGTACACGGCCTTCAGGTCTTCAGGCTGCTTGAGTTGGGCGTGAGCCGCGTCGGCCTTGGCGCGGTGTTCCTTCAGCGCCGCGTTCATGTCGTTCAGACCGGCACGCACGGTCTTCAGGTCTTCGCGACGCGTGACGATATCGTTCACCGAGCGCACCTGGCCCTTCTGCAGGATGCTCGACAGCGGCTTGACCGACGCATCCATGCCGGCGTTGAAGTCGGTGATCACGGCGTAGTGGGCCGCGTAATCGCCGAAGGACTTCTTTTCTTCCTCCGTCAGCTTCGGCACGCGCACGCCCGGCTTATCGACGATGCGCGTTTGCAGGAACTGCGTGAATGCGGCGCGCTGCTCGGGCTCCTTGTCGCCGCAGGCTGCCAGCATCAGCGGCAGCGCCGCGACCAGTACCAGGAACGGACGGAATAGGGACTTCATTGCAATGACCTCCGAATGACTAAGGGAAAAGCGCCGAGGCGGTAACCGACCCGGCAAAGCGCCCGCAGCTTATCGATAACCCTTACTCGTCGCCATCCGTTTCAGAAATCATTGCAAACGAATCGTTAAGTCACAAAATCCACACATATCGAGTTGAAGCCGGTTCGCGATTCGGGTATGGCTACTCGCTCTCGCACGCGCGCTGAATGCGGACCTGGCGAAGAGCGGCCGCCAGCGCGGTTCACGGCTCATACGCGCGCATCGATGGGCGCGCAGACATATCGCCATTTCGGCCGCCCGATGGCCCCCATCCTGTCGCACCGGAAATGAAAAAAGCCGCGCTTGCAGGCGCGGCTCTTCCGTCGGTCCGATGACTAGGCATTCTTCTTATGCCGTCAAACGAGGATGATGTCGTACTTCTCCTGCGAATACGCCGCTTCCACTTCCAGCGACACGCGCTTGCCCACAAAGTCGCCCAGCATCGCCAAATGCTGGCTTTCCTCTTCCAGAAAAAGGTCCACCACTTCCTGCGAGGCAAGAATGCGAAATTCCTTGGGATTGAATTGCCGTGCCTCGCGCAGAATCTCGCGCAGGATTTCATAACAGACCGTGCGCGGCGTACGCACATTGCCACGCGACTCACACATGGGGCAAGGTTCGCAAAGCTGATGCGCCAGCGAATCGCGCGTGCGCTTGCGCGTCATCTCCACCAGACCCAGTTGCGTGAATCCATTGACAGTCATGTGGGTCCGATCGCGCGACATCGCCTTCTTCAGCTCCGCCAGCACGGTGTCGCGGTGCTCCTGTTCCTCCATGTCGATGAAGTCCAGGATCACGATGCCTCCCAGGTTGCGCAGACGCAGCTGCCGCGCAATGGCCTGGGCCGCCTCAAGGTTCGTCTTGAAGATCGTGTCGTCGAAATTTCGGCCTCCCACGAAACCGCCGGTGTTGACGTCCACCGTGGTCAACGCCTCCGTCTGGTCAATGATCAGATAGCCGCCCGACTTCAGGTCGACCCGGCGCGACAACGCGCGCGCGATCTCATCATCCACGTTGGCGGTGTCGAACAGGGGGCGCTCGCCGCTGTAATGCTGGATGCGGTCCACCACGGACGGCGTGTAAACGCGTGCCCATTCCAGCATCGCGGCGGTCGTCGTGCGCGAATCCACCAGGATCGATCCCGTCTCGGGACCGACCATGTCGCGCAGTACGCGCTGGGCAAGCGTCAGGTCCTGGTGCAACAGCGCGGGAGCGGGCTGGGTGCGCGCCGCCGCCTGGACACTCGTCCACAGCTTGCGCAAATACTCCACGTCGGCGGTCAGCTCAGCGTCGTTGGCGCCCTCGGCCTGCGTGCGCACGATAAACCCGCCTTTTTCGTCTGAAGGCATCAAGGCCTGCAGGCGCTCACGCAACTGGATGCGTTCGGACTCGGAATCGATCTTCTGCGAAATGCCGATGTGCGGGTCGTGCGGCAGGTACACAAGCATCCGCCCGGCCATGCTGATTTGCGTGGACAGCCGGGCGCCCTTGGTGCCAAGCGGATCCTTCACCACCTGCACCATGAGGGTCTGTCCCTCAAATATGAGCTTTTCGATCGGCGTCGGCGTCAATCCCTGGCTGCGCTCACTACGATTCTCGCGAAGATCCGCAATATGAATGAACGCCGCCCGCTCCAGCCCAATGTCGATAAATGCGCTTTGCATCCCGGGCAGCACCCGCACGACACGACCCAGGTAGATATTGCCGACGTGGCCCCGTTGGATGCTACGTTCGACGTGCAATTCCTGAACCGACCCCTGTTCCACGAGCGCGACGCGGGTTTCGAACGGGGTGACGTTGATCAGGATGTCTTCGCTCAGGGCGATCGCAGGGGGCATAAGGTATCTGTCTCCAGTGAGATACGGCGTACAGGCGAATAGTAAACGTACATACTAGTCCCACAAGCAGGGGCAGCCGCTATCTATATATAGGCGCAGCCAGACATGTGCCACGCCGCGGTCTGCGCAGGCGAGCTGCGGCGCCAGCAAAACAGCGGCGCCATCAACAAATTTGCGACACCGGCGTGACAGCGCGAAATTCTGTGCTATAGTCTCGCTCCTTCGCAGCTCAGACAGTTTTGAGACGCGAAGCCAAGCAAGTGCAACAGGCGAGGGGGGGGCAACCCAATCTCACCTGCCGCAGCGGC
>JAEYVD010000542.1 GCA_023432075.1 Pseudomonadota bacterium
GGCTTTGTCGAATAGTTCCGGGCGCGACGCCGGCACAAAAAGCTTGCTTCTCATTGTGGTCTCCTGGGCGCATTGTGATCGCGCGGGCGCTTGCCAGGGGAAAGCGGGCATACGATAAAAAGATAGAATTCCTATCATCATGAATACCGACTTCCTGCACACGCTATCCGCCGTCGCCCAGCACGGTTCCATGGCCGAGGCCGCGCGCCGCCTTGGGTTGACGCACGGCGCCGTGGCGCAGCAGGTGCGCAAGCTGGAACAGGAGCTGGGGGTACCGCTGGTCGCCCGCGCCGGGCGCACCGTGCACCTGACGGCCAAGGCGATCGAGCTGATCGGACCGATGCGCGAGGTCCTGGAGCGGATCGAAAAGATCCGGTATCTGGCGCGGTCCGGCGAGATGATGGGCGAGCTTCGGCTGGGCGCCGGCAACACGGCGCTGAACTCCATGGTGCCGGCCATTCTGGAACACCTGGTCGGACGCCACCCGCTCATCAGCGTGGAGATCCAGCCCGGGCATTCCGCCCGCTTCTATCCGGCCATCGAAAGCGGCGAGCTGGACGCCGCCATCGCGCTGGAGGCCCCCTACCCCCTATCCAAGAGCCTGGGCTGGCAATTGCTGCGTGAAGAACCCTATGTCCTGGCGGCCGCCCCGCGCCATGCCGGGCGGCACCCGCACAGCCTGCTGACCGCGGAGCCGTTCATCCGCTACCAGCGCAGCGACTGGAGCGGCCGCCATGTCGACGACTACTTGCGCCGCGTCGGCATCACGCCGCGCGACCGGTTCGAATTGAACGCGATTGAATCGATCGCGGTCATGGTGAGCCGGGATCTTGGCGTGGCAATCCTGCCCCAATCGACCAATGGCACGATCGAACGGCTGGGCCTGTTGGCCTTGCCGCTGCCCGAGCACTGCGAGCCGCGCCGCTTTGGCCTGATCTGGTCGCGCGTGTCGCCGCGCCTGGCGCTGATCCAGGCTTTCCGGGACATTGCCATCATGGAATACGCCAAAGCGCCAGGAACGGGCAACGCGCCCACGCAATAACCGCAGGTAGGGCAAACGCGCTGGCGCGCCCCGGGCAGTCTACCTATACTTGTATTGTCCTCAATACAACATATCAGGAGACAACTCATGCCGGGACTGCATCGAATCGCCGCGGGTTGCGCGCTATTGGCCGCATGCGCCATGCCGCTGGCCCCCGCCCTTGCCCAGAACGACGCCATCAGGCTGGTGGTGGGCGCGCCGCCGGGCGGCACCACCGACACCGTGGCGCGCAGCATCGCGCAGCACATGGCGCTGGACCTGAAACGCCCCGTGGTGGTCGAAAACAAACCGGGCGCGGGCGGCAACATCGCCGCGGACTACGTGGCCAAGAGCAATCCCGACGGCAACACCTTGCTGGTCACGTTCACCAGCTTCTCCATCAACGCGACGCTCTACCGGAACCTGCCCTTCGATCCCGTGGCCGATTTCACGCCCATCAGCATGCTGGCCAACGTGCCCAGCGTGCTGGTCGTGCGCAAGGACTTCCCGGCGCGCACCATGCCGGAGTTCGTCACGCTGGTGAAGGCCAGCCCCGGCAAGTACACGATGGCGCTGGGCGCGATCGGATCCTCTCTGCACATGGCCGGCGAGCGCATGAAGATGATGGCGGGCCTGGACATCCTGAACGTGCCGTACAAGGGCACGGCGCCCGCCATCACCGACCTCTTGGGCGGGCAGGTGGACATGATGTTCGCCAGTTCGCTCAATGCGCTGCCGCACATGAAGAGCGGCGCATTGCGCGCGCTGGGGGTCTCCAGCCCGCAATCGCTGCCGCAGTTTCCCGGCGTCCCGCCCATCGGCGATACCATCACGGGTTTCGAATCGAACGCGTGGTTCGCGCTCTTCGGTCCCGCGAAGCTCCCGGCCGACAAGCTGGCGGCGCTGAACGCGGCCGCGCGCAAGGCCGTCGATACGCCGTCGTTCCGCAAACTGCTTGAAGGCGAGGCCGCCACTGCCGTGAGCAGCAGCCCGCAGGAACTGGACGAATTCGTGCGCCAGGACATCGCGCGCTACGCCGAAATCGTCAAGTTCACCGGCGCGACCGTCGACTGAACCTCAACCAGGAGCCCCCTCGTGCCCGCCAGCCCGTTGCCGCTTTATCACAAGGTCTATCTGCTGCTGAAGCAACGGCTGGAAGCGGGCGGATTCGCCACGGACAGCGCCATGCCGGGCGAAAACGCGCTGGCCGCCGAATACGGCGTGTCGCGCCTGACGATCCGGCGCTCCCTTGACGCGCTGGCCTCCGATGGCCTCATCGAGCGGCGCCAGGGGCGCGGCACCTTTGCCGTCGCGCCCGCCACGTTCGGGGCGCCGCAGCACGGCGCGGGCATCGACGCGCTGATGGCGCACCTGGCCCGCATGGGCATGCACACTCAGGTGCGCCTCCTGGAACTGGATACTGCGCCGGCCACACCGCTCGTGGCCGCGCGCCTGGAACTGCCGCCGGGCGCGCTCGTGCAGCGCGCGGTACGCGTACGCAGCCACGAAGGACAGCCGTTCTCGCACCTGACCACGTTCGTGCCGGACGACATCGGCCGGCGCATCCGCCGCAAGGACCTGGGCGCCAAACCCCTGCTCGCCATCTTCCGCGACCTGGGCGTGCACGTAGCGCGAGCCGAGCAATCGATTTCGGCGGTGCTGGCCGAGCCCGGCATCGCCGAGCTTCTGGACGTGCCGGTGGGGTCGGCCCTGCTCAGCCTGCATCGCGTGGTGCGCGATGCGTCCGGCCGGCCGGTGGAATGGCTGCATGCCCGCTATCGGCCGGACCGCTACGAATACCGCATGGACATGCAGGCGCACGACATGCCCGGCCAGC
>JAEYVD010000566.1 GCA_023432075.1 Pseudomonadota bacterium
GTGGTGGACGCGGCCGCCGCGGTGCCGCCCGCGCGCCGCAGTTCGGACCGCAGCGCGGGCGAGGGCGAGCGGGTGCTGCGAGTCACGGCCGATACGTTGAACAAGCTGCTGGGCCTGTCCAGCGAAACGCTGGTCGAGTCGCAATGGGTAGGGCCTTTCAGCGCCGCCATGCTGCGGCTGCGGCGGCTGCAGGCGGGCGCGGCGCACGCGCTGGACGGGGTGCGCGCCGTGCTGGCCGAACAGCAGCTAGATGCGCGCGGCCAGGCGGCGCTGGACGATGCCCACCGCATCCTCGAACAATGCCAGCGGGAACTGACGCTGCGCGCCAGTGAAGTCGACGAATTCGGCTGGCGCATGAACCACCTGACGCGGCGGCTGTACGACACCGCGCTCGCGTGCCGCATGCGGCCCTTTGGCGACGGCGTGGGCGGCATGGCGCGGATGGTGCGCGATCTGGGCCGCTCACTGGGAAAGCAGGTCCGCCTGGAGATCGAGGGCGAAGACACGCAGGTGGACCGGGACATCCTGGAAAAACTGGATGCGCCGCTCATGCACCTGTTGCGCAACGCCGTGGACCACGGCATCGAGTCGCCTGCGCAGCGCGAACAGACGGGCAAACCGGCCGAGGGCTTGATCACGCTGTCGGCACGCCATTCGGCGGGCATGCTGCTGGTCGAACTGGCCGACGACGGCTCCGGCATATCGCTGGATCACCTGCGCGAGGAAGTGGTCGAACGCAAGCTGACCAATGCGGAAACCGCGGCACGCCTGAGCGAAGCTGAACTGCTGGAATTCCTGTTCCTCTCGGGCTTCAGCACGCGCGACGAAGTGACTGAAATCTCCGGGCGCGGCGTTGGGCTGGACGTGGTGCAGACGATGGTGCGCCAGTTGCGCGGCGCCGTGCGGGTCCACCAGCAACAGGGCCGGGGGACGCGCTTCGTGCTGGAGATGCCGCTGTCGCTGTCGGTGGTGCGCAGCCTGCTGGTCGAGGTGCAGGACGAGATCTACGCATTTCCGCTGGCCTACGTCAGCCACGCGTTGCAGGTGGACGCCACCGACATCGAGCAGCTGGAAGGCCAACAGCACTTCCGTTTCCAGGGGCGGCAGATCGGCCTGGTGTCGGCGCGGCAGATCCTGCGCGCCGGCGAGGCCGCCCCGGCCGCCGATACCTTGTCCGTGGTGGTGGTGGGCGATCATGACCGCCTCTACGGCATCGCCGTCGACCGTTACGTGGGCGAGCGCACGCTGGTCGTGCAGCCGCTGGACCCCCGGCTGGGCAAGGTGCAGGACGTCATGGCCGGCTCGCTGATGGACGACGGCACGCCGCTCCTGATCCTGGACGTCGAGGACATGCTGGTGTCCGTCCAGAAGCTCATCGAAGGCGGGCGCCTGTCGCGGGTAGACAGCGGGGCGGGCGCGGCGGCCGCGCGCCGCCGCAAGCGCGTGCTGGTGGTGGACGATTCATTGACGGTTCGCGAGCTTGAGCGCAAGCTGCTGCTGAACCGCGGGTTCGATGTGGCGGTCGCCGTGGACGGCATGGACGGCTGGAACATGTTGCGCAACGAGGACTTCGACCTGATCGTGACCGATGTCGACATGCCGCGGATGGACGGCATCGAACTGGTGACGCGCATCAAGGCCGACCCCAGGCTGCAGGCGCTGCCCGTCATGGTGGTGTCGTACAAGGACCGGGAAGAGGACCGGCAGCGCGGGCTGGACGCCGGCGCCGACTATTATCTGGCCAAGGGCAGCTTTCACGATGATGCGCTGCTCGACGCCGTGGAAGACCTCATCGGGAAGGCTCGGACGTGAGAATCGGGATCGTCAACGATATGCCGCTTGCCGTCGAAGTCCTGCGGCGCGTCATCGCGCTGGAACCGGGGCTGGAGATTGCCTGGACGGCGTCCGACGGCCTGGAGGCCGTGCAGCAATGCGCGCGCGACCGTCCCGATGTCGTGCTGATGGACCTCATCATGCCCATCATGGACGGCGTCGAGGCCACGCGCCGCATCATGGCGGAAACGCCTTGCGCCATCGTGGTGGTGACCTCCGACGTGGCGGGCCACACCTCGCGCGTCTTCGATGCCATGGGGCACGGCGCACTGGATGCCGTGGACACGCCGATGGTGGGCGCGACGGACATGCGCACGGCGGCGGCGCCGCTGTTGCGCAAGATCCGAAACATCGGCTGGCTGATCGGCCGCTACGGCAACCGGCCGGCGCTCAGCCCGGTCAGCAAGCCCGCCGCGTCCGCCGGCGCCCGGCGCCTCCTTGCCATCGGCGCCTCGGCCGGCGGCCCGGCGACGCTGGCGCAGCTGCTGCGCGATCTTCCCCTGGATTTTCCAGCCGGTATCGTGCTGGTGCAGCATGTGGACGCCTCGTTCGCGGCCGGCATGGCCGACTGGCTGAATGACCAGGTGCCGCTGCCGGTCAGGCTGGCGCGCGAAGGCGAACGGCCGCTGCCCGGCCAGATCCTTTTGGCGGGCACGGATGACCATCTCGCGCTGCGCGAGGATGGTACCCTGCGGTACACCGACTGCCCCCGCGAAAGCCTGTATCGGCCTTCGATCGATGTTTTCTTCCATAGCGTGGCGCAGCACTGGCGCGGCGTGGCGGTCGGCGTACTGCTGACCGGCATGGGCCAGGACGGGGCGCGCGGCCTGAAGGCGCTGCGCGAACGCGGATGCCTCACCATCGCGCAGGACCAGGCCACCAGCGCCGTTTATGGCATGCCGAAGGCGGCTGCCGCCATGCAGGCCGCGGTCGAGATCCGGCCGCTCGAACAAATTGCGTCCCGCGTCATCCAGGCGTTTGCCTGAGGCGTGGCACAACGTAGGACATCAAGGACCCACTATGCTCCCATCCCCTGAAGACACGGTTTCCGCGGATCTCAATTCGCATGGGGCGATGGTGCTGCTCGTCGATGACCAGGTCATGGTGGGAGAAGCCATCCGGCGCGCGCTGGTGCCCGAAGCCAATATCGATTTCCACTATTGCTCGGACCCCTACAAGGCGCTGAGCGTGGCGATCCAGACGCGGCCCACGGTCATCCTGCAGGACCTGGTGCTGCCCGGCGTGGACGGCCTTTCGCTGGTGCGCGAGTACCGCGGCCATCCCGTGACACGCGACATTCCGATCATCGTGCTGTCCACCAAGGAAGATCCCGCGATCAAGAGCGCGGCCTTCGCGGCGGGGGCCAACGACTATCTGGTGAAGCTGCCGGATTCCATCGAGCTGATTGCGCGCATCCGCTACCACTCGCGCTCCTACATGGCGCTGGTGCAGCGCGACGAAGCGTATCAGGCGTTGCGCCAGAGCCAGCAGCAACTCTTGGAAAGCAACATGGAACTGCGCCGTCTCACCAATTCGGACGGCCTGACCGGACTGGGCAACCGGCGCTATTTCGATGAGTACCTGAATGCCGAGTGGCAGCGCGCGGGCCGGGATAGCCGCGAGATCAGCATGCTGATGATCGACGTGGACCACTTCAAATCCTACAACGACACCTACGGCCACATTGCGGGCGACGAAGCCCTCAAGCGCGTCGCCAACACCATCTTCGCCAGTTGCGACCGGTCCACCGACCTGGCGGCCCGCTTTGGCGGCGAGGAATTTGCGCTGGTGCTGCCGGGCACGCCCGGCGGCAGCGCGCGCCTGGCCGCCGAAAAACTGCGCCGCGCGGTGGAGGCGATGCAGATTCCCCAGCGCGACGCCGGCTTCGGGCCATGGCTGACCGTGAGCATCGGGCTGGCGACCGCCGTGCCGCTGGATGGGCAGCCGTGCACGGAGCTGATCCAGGCGGCCGACCGGGGCTTGTATGAAGCAAAGCGGCAGGGGCGCAACCGGGTGGTGCCGGGACAGCTTTGAGGCGCTTGGCTGCAGCCCAGCGTTCTTACCGGGGTGGCGGCGGCTGACGTCGCTACCCGTCCGCACGCCCCAACCGTTGTGACAGGTCACGCGCCGCGGCGAGCAGCGCAACCGGGACTTCACCATCCCAATCCGCGGGCAGACGCTCCGCCTCGCAGGTCGTGGAGATCGCCAACACCATGTTGCCGGCGGCGTCATACACGGGCGCGCTGAACGCGTTGACCGTGATCTGGTGACGGGGCGAGGCCGCGGCGCCCACGGCGCGCGCCAGGCCATGTTGCCGCGCCTCGGCCACCCGCTGCGCAAACTGGCCGTTGTCCGGCTGGCCGCTGCGCGAGCGCGCTTGCAATTCTTCATCGGCGAGCGGTTGCGTCTGGTCGGGCGGCATGAATGTGGCGAAGGCGACGCCGGTGGCTGACTGCGTCAGGCTCACGACGACGCCGGCTTGCAGGAACGGGCTGACGGGATGCGCGGACGGTTCCCAGCCGATGATGGTGGCGCCCTGGTTGCCCCACACCGCGATGCCGACGGTGCGTTGCCCGATGCGTTCGCTGATCGACGGCAACGCAGCCAGCGCGATGCGCTGGGCCTTCAGGCTGCCAAGGCCTGCCGCGCCGGTCTGGCTGCCGACCTCGCCGAGGTCATGCGCGAAGGTCCGCAGATACCGGCCGTCGCCGAAGGCAAGCGAATGGTGTCCGCTTCGATGGATTTTCTCTACCTGACCGAGGTACACGACGTGATCGCCGCCGGGATAGGCGGCCACCTTTACGCATTCCAGATGGGCCGCGCAGTCGTCGATGATGGGCACGCCGCCCAAGCCGGCCATGACCGGCACTTCGCGGAACTTGTCGGCGCCCGACTTCGCAAACTGGTTCGAGACGTGCACCTGGTGATCCGCCAGGATGTTGACGACGAAGCGGGGACAGTCGCGAAACGCCGGGTAGCTGCTGGAGGTGGTGGACTGGCTCCACAGGATCAGCGGCGGATCCAGCGAGACCGAGCTGAACGAGTTGGCGGTGACACCGTAAGGCTTGCCTGCGTTGTCGCAGGTGGTGATCACGGTAACGCCGGTGGGGAACGCGCCGAGCGCGCGTCGGAATTCCTTGCTGTCGAAGGGTGTCATGCTCGCATCCTGTTTCGTGGGCGCCAGGCCCGTGGCAAAGGCGTTGAACATGCGCCGCCGCTTACCGCCTGGCATGGGCCAAGTCTAGGAGTGGCGGCGATTCGCCCACAAATTGTGTTCCGGTATGCGTCTATTACGTACCGTTATAAATGCGCGGGCGTCAGACCGGCTCGGCGAGCTGTTCGCGAAAGTGTTTGCGCAGATAGTCGCGGAACGCTTGCGCGGCGGCGGACAGTTCGGCCCGGCGCGACAGGATGCAGCCCCAGTGGCGGGTGGCGTCCAGGTCCTTGATCTCGATGAGCACACGCGATGACTGCGCATTGCGCTGCACCATCGTGCGCGGCAGGAACGTGACGCAGTTGCCGGCGTCGATCATGCCCAGCAGCGTCGGCAGCGTTGACGCGGTGGTGTGCTCGAACGTCAATCCCTGCTTGGCGAATTCCTCTGTCAGGTGCTTGCGCAGCGACAGGTAGCGGTCCAGGAACATGATGCGGTAGGGCGCGATCATCGACAGCGTGACGCTGGCATGGGTGGCAAGCGGGTGGCCGGCGGGCACGACGAGCAGGACCTTTTCCTCGGCCAGCGACTGGAATTGCAGCCCGCGCTGCTTGGTGTCCAGCGCCGCCACGGCGAAGTCCGCCGCATCCTGCGTGATGGCCTGGACCACCTGCGCATAGGGCAGGTCGCGCAGCACGACCTGGATGTCCGGATAGCGCTGCTGGTAATCGTGGATGAGGCGCGGCAGTACCGTCGCCGCCAGCATCGGCGTGCAGGCGACCACGATACGGTTGCGGCCGGTCTCGGCGCTTTTCTGAAACTGGCGCATGACGTCGCGCAGGCCCGCGAGCGCGGCTTCGGCCGCGTCTCGCAGGCGCAGGCCTTCAGGCGTGGGGGTGACCTGGCGCGTGGTCCGTTGCAGCAGCTTGATGCGCAGCTTGTCCTCTAGCCGTTTGACGCGGTTGGTGACGGCCGGCTGGGACAGATGCAGCTTGCGGGCGGCCTCGCTGAAGCTGCCTTCGCGTACGACCCATAGAAAGGTTTCCAGCTCGGAAAGTTCGAGCCGCGTCAGGGCGGAGGGGTCGGTCGATTGATTCATGGTCGTTATAGATGTATCACGCCGCGGAAATTGTGCATATCCGAGTCGACACCAATACTGACGCCACTTCGTCCTCTTCAGACCCCACCGGAAACCGGAAAAGCAATGAGCACAAACGCCCGTCAAATGGCCCTGGTGGCCTTCCTGCAAGCCCAGAATTGTTCCAACTATGTCGGCTCGTGGAGAAATCCGTCGAGCATGACCGACTATCTGACGCCGGAGTACTACCAGCGCATTGCCCGCACGCTGGAAGACGGCCGTTTCGACATGGCGTTCTTCGATGACCGCCTGGCGATGCCGGACATCTACAACGGCAATCACCACGAAACCGTGCGTCACGGCGTGCGTGCCGTGAAGCTTGAACCCACGGCGGTGCTGATGGCGATGGCGATGGCCACGCGCCACCTTGGGCTGGGCGCCACATACTCCACGACCTACTACGAACCGTTCCATGTGGCGCGCCTGTTTGCGACCTTGGACCTGATGACGAAGGGCCGCGTAGCCTGGAACGTGGTCACGTCGATGAACGATTCCGAGGCCGCCAACTTTGGCCACACCGAGCATCTGGAGCACGACCTGCGTTATGACCGCGCCGATGAATTCATGGAAGTGGTGATGGGCCACTGGGATACCTGGGAGGACGACATCATCGTCGCAGACAAGGCCGAAGGATTTTTCGCCGATCCGGACAAGGTGCGCCGTCTGGATCACGCTGGGCGCTTCTTCCGTTCTCGCGGTCCGCTGACCGTACCACGTTCGCCGCAGGGCAATCCGGTGATCCTGCAGGCCGGCCAGAGCGGGCGTGGGCTGGCCTTTGCCGCGCGCTGGGCGGAAGTGGTGTTTGCCAAGTACCCCACGCTGGAGGGCGGCATCAAGCAATACCAGGCGCTCAAGGAAGGTGTGGCCAAGGCGGGCCGCGATCCCGATGATCTGAAAGTGGCGGCCGAGGTCAAGATCATCGCCGCCGAGACCGAGAGCCTGGCCAAGGAAAAGCGCGACATGATCGCCGGGCTGTCGCGTCCCATCGACGGCCTGACGATGATCGGCGAGACGGCCAACATCGATTTCTCCGGCCGGCCCTATGACCAGCCCTTCACCGACGAGGAGCTTGCCGCGATGTCCTGGCAAAGCCTGCGCGACAAGGTGGTGCAGGTGAGCGGAAAGAAGAACCCGTCCGTGCGCGATTTTGTCGAGGCGTCGGGCCGCGGCACGCTGAATGACGGCCCCGTGTTCTGCGGGACTGGCGAGCAGGTGGCCGACATGATGGAGGAGTGGTTCAGCAAGGGGTGCGACGGGTTCGTGCTGTCGGCCACTGCCGTGCCGGGCACCTACGAGGAGATCGTGCGCCTGGTCATTCCGCATCTGCAAAAGCGCGGTCTGGTGCGCAAGGAATACGGCGGCGGCACGCTGCGCGGCAACCTGGGATTGCGCCGGCCGCGCGCTGGGGACTGGAAGGCCGGCAGCCGCTGAGGACAACCGACATGACCCAGACTAGCGTACGCATGATGTCGGCCAGCGGCATCCTGGGCTACGGGTTTCCGGAAGCCTCGATCAAGGCCGCCATGGAACTCAAGCCCCATATGGTCGGCGTGGATGGCGGCTCCAGCGACCCCGGCCCGCATTACCTGGGGTCCGGCAAGACCTTGAACTCGCGCATGGCCATGAAGCGCGACCTGTCGCTGCTGCTGCGCGCGGCCATCGCCAACGGCATTCCGATGATGGTGGGCACCTGCGGCGGCGCCGGGGGCGAGCCCCATCTGCAGGCCTGCGCCGACATCGTGCGGGAGATCGCCCGCGAGCATGACCTGCATTTCAAGATGGCGCTGATTCATGCCGAGCAGGACCCGGCAGTGATCAGGCTGGCGCTGTCCGAGGACCGCGTCCGCGCGCTCGGCACGGCGGGCCCCTTGACCGCGGAGGATGTCGATGAGGCCGTGCGCATCGTCGGCATGATGGGGCCGGAACCCTATCGTGAGGCCTTGGCCGAAGGCGCGCAGGTGATCCTGGGAGGACGCGGCACGGATCCGGCGCCGTGGGTGGCGCTGGCCATGCATCACGGGTTGCCGGAGGCGCCGGCCTGGTACGCCGGCAAGATGCTGGAATGCGCGTGCAATGCGGCGATTCCGAAGAAGCACGATTGCCTGATGGTCACGGTGGGCGAGGACTACGTGGAGGCCGAGCCGCTCAATCCGGAGCTGCGCTGCACGCCGTTGTCGGTGGCGGTGCAAGCCTTGCACGAGAATGCGAGTCCGGTGTTGCGGTATGAGCCGGGCGGTTGCGTCGACACGCGCGATTGCGAGATCCGCGCGGTGTCGGACCGCCGCGTCCGGATCACCGGCATGAAGTGGGAGCCCGAACGCTACACCATCAAGCTCGAAGGCGTGAAGCGGGCGGGCTTCAGCGCGGTGGCCTTTGCCGCCACGCGGGATCCGGGGCTGATCGGTCAGGCCGCCACCTTCCTGGACTTTGTCCGCGCCTCCACCGCCACAAAGGTCGCCGCGCTGGGGTTGGCGCCCGAGGACTGGCAGCTCGTTCTCAGGGTGTACGGCGCGGATGGGGTGATGGGGGCGTGGGAGCCCAGCCCTGATTTCAGGCCGCAGGAACTTGCCATCGTCGCGGAGGTCGTGGGCAAGACGCAGGAGATCGCCAACGCCGCGCTGTCGCTGGCGCGCGTGACGCTGCTGCACTCCGACTTTCCGGGGCGCATGTGCCGAGAGGGCAACATGGCCTTTCCGTTCTCGCCTTCGGATATCGAGCGGGGCCCGATCTACGAGTTCTTCATGCAGCACGTGATCGAAGTGGCGGATCCGCTCAGCTTGTTTCCCATTGAATACGAAGCCGTCTGATGAGGAGGGCAGCCGACATGGTCAGACTGAAAGACATCGCCAAGGCTTGCAAGAGCAAGAACGCCGGGCCTTTTTCCATCACGTTGGACATCATGTTCGACGACGCGGCGCTGTTCGAACGCGTGCGCGCCACGGGCGTCGTGAGCGCGGCGTTGATCGCGCGGCTGTACGGCGTGCGCGAAGGGGACGTGCTCTTTACCGAGTATCCGCCCGCCCTGGCGTGGAAGGCGACCCTGCCGCGGCCGGTGGCCTCGGGCGCGGTGGGGGACGTGGATGTGTACGGCGCGCAGCAGCATGCGCCGTTGCTGGATATCGAAGTACCGCTGTGACGCTGACGGCCGTCCACGGCCGTTCCCCGCGCATAGCGCCTGTTGTTCCCGCAGTCACTACACAAAAAAGACAGGAGAGAGACATGAATCGAGTTTGCAAGGTGATGCTGCCTCTGGCGCTTGCGCTACCCGCTGCGGCCATGGCGCAAGACACGCTCAAGATCGGCGCGCTGGTGACGTTGTCGGGCGCGGGCGCCGCGTGGGGCCAGGCGCTGCTGTACGGCGCCGAGCTGGCCGCCGACGACGTCAATGCGCAGGGCGGCCTGGAGGTGGGCGGCAAGAAGTACAAGATCAGCGTCATTCCCTATGACGACAAGTACCAGTCCGCCGAGGCAGTCACGGCCGCCAACCGCCTGGTCAGCGACGACAAGGTCAAGTACATCATCGGCCCCATGGGTTCCGCGCCGGCGCTCGCCGTTCAGCCGGTCACGGAGCGCGAGAAGGTCATCATCATGACGCTGGGCTTCACCAACAAGGCGCTCAGCCCGGAAAAGCCGTATTCGTTCCGGCCCAACCTGACGACCGAGGAGACCGCCCCGCCCATCATCGCGTGGCTGGTAAAGCGCTTTTCCCTGAAGCAGGTTGGGGGGCTGTTTCCGAACGACGAATCGGGCCAGCAGATTTCAAACGACCTGGCCAAGGCGTACGAGAAGGCGGGCGCGGCGCTTTCCAGCAAGGAGTTCTTCGAGCGCCAACGGGTGGACATGGTGCCGCTTCTGACGCGGATGATCAGCTCGGGCATCGATGCCATCGAGCTGGACGGAAACTCGCCCGCGACGGCGGGCATGATCGTGCGGCAGGCGCGTGAGCTGGGCTTCAAGGGGCCCATCGTGCGCAATGGTGGTCCCGCGACGCCCGAGATCGTGGCGGTGGCGGGCAAGGCGGCGACCGAGGGCATGATGGTGACATCGCTGCAGGACCCGGACAACAAGGAAGTCGCGAATTACGCCCAGCGCTATCAGGACAAGTACAAGAAGAACATGAACGGGTTCAGCCCCGCGTTCTACGACGGCACGCACATGCTGTTCAAGGCCATGCAGAACGCAGGCACTGTCGCGGACAGCACCAAGGTGCGCGACGAGCTTGCCAAGCTGAAGGACTACAAGGGCATCCAGGGCGTCGTGAACTGGAGCGGCAAGGCGCGCTACGGCATCGACCATCAGGTGGCGTCGCCGTTCTTCATCTCGGAGGTCCGCAATGGCCAGGAAGTGACGGTGGCGCGGTGCGATATCGACAAGTGCGTCGATATCCAGAAATGAGCGGACGGAGGCGATTCCATGTCCAACTTGTTATCCCAGGCGCTGGTCAACGGCGTCATCATTGGCCTGCTTTACTTGCTGATGGCAGTGGGCTTCACGCTGGTGTTCGGCGTGATGCGGGTGGTGAACTTCGCGCATGGCCAGTTCTACATGGTCGGCGCCTTTGCGACCTATGTGCTGATGAGTCACTGGCAGGCGCCTTTCCTGCTGGCCTTGCTGGGCGCTTTTGTCTTGACGGCGGCGTTGGGCTGGCTGGTGGAGTGGGCAGTGCTCAAGCCATTCCGGCATGACGAGCTGAACGGCATGATCGCGACCATCGGCGTGGCCATGATCCTGCAGTCGGTGGCGCTGGTGGTGTTTGGCCCGGACTCGCAGATCATGCCGCAGGTGGCCGAAGGCGTGTTTCATCTCGGCACGGTGATCATCCCGGCGTCGCGGCTGTATGTGGCGGTCTGCTCGGTGATCGTGCTGGCGGTGCTGTACGTCTTTCTTATCCATACGCGTCAGGGCAAGGCGTTGCGGGCAGCGGTGCAGGACATGGAGATTGCGACGGCGCAGGGGGTGCGGGCCAAACTGATGTACCCGCTGGGCTTCAGCATCGGCGTGGGCCTTGCGGCAATTGCGGGGGCGTTGATGGCGCCGCTGTTCTCCGTGTCGCCCTTCATCGGCAGCACGCCGCTGCTCAAGGCCTTCATCGTGGTGATCCTGGGCGGATTGGGCAGCGTGCCCGGCGCGGCGGCAGCGAGCCTGCTGCTGGGGGTGTCGGAAAGCCTGGCCAGTTCGTTCATGAGCAACAGTCTCGCGGAAATCCTGATCTTCGCGCTGGTGATGGGCATTCTGGTGTTGCGGCCCGCCGGGCTGCTGGGCAAGGCGGAGGCGTGAGATGGATATGAGCAAAGCCGTATTGCCGCCGATGCCGCCAGCCACAGCGCGAGGGATGATCCGCGGGGCCGCCGCGCCCCAGCCGCTGGGAGCAGCGGGGCTGCTGGGCCTGGCGGTCCTCGCCTGCATACCGTTCTTTCTGAACCAGGCGTTCACCTATCACCTGGCCATCTTCATCTGCATCAACACCATCGTGGTGACGTCGTTGTCGGTGCTGGCAAGGGCGGGGCAGGTGTCGCTATGCCACGGCGCTTTGGCCGGCGTCGGTGCATACGCCTCGGTGTTCTGCGTCAAGGGGCTGGGACTGCCCTTCGCCGTGGGGGTGGTGGCCGCGATGGTTGCGGCCGGATGCGTTGCCTACCTGCTCGGGCGCATCGTGCTGCGATTGCAGGGGGTGTACTTCGTGCTGGTGACCTTCGCATTCGGGGAGCTGCTGCGCCTGGTGCTGCTCGAGTTCGGCGACGTCACCGGCGGCGCCAACGGCATCACCAACATTCCGGCTGCGTCGATTGCCGGTTACGTGTTCCTGGAAAAGCCCGCGTTCTACGCGCTGGCGGCGGCAATCGCCATCGCCGTGCTGGCGTTCTTCAAGTGGTTCTATGCCTCGCCGGCGGGCGAGGCGGTGGACGCGGTGGGCGAGAACCCGGCGCTGGCCGAGTCCAGCGGCATCGGTGTGCGCCGTACGCAGCTGTTCGCTTTCACGCTGGCAAGTGTCTTTGCCGGCCTGGGCGGCGCGCTGCTGGCTCATTACGTCGGGTACATCTCGCCGGAATCGTTCAACATGCACCTGTCTGTCGCGCTCATCATCATGATGGTGGTCGGCGGGCGCAGGTACCTGCTGGGCGGACTGGTGGGCGCGCTGGTGATGACGCCGCTGCCCGAGCTCTTTCGCGGCGCCGTGGAGTCGCAGGACATCCTGTACGGCGTGGCGTTGATACTCATGTTGCGGTTCTTGCCGCAGGGACTGGCAGGCATGCGCCTGCCAAGAAAAGGGAGGAAGCAGGCATGACGACGGCGACAACTACGCGGCCGCTGCTTGAAGTCAGGGGCCTGTCCAAGCGGTTCGGCGGCCTGCAGGCGGTAAGCGGCCTCGACCTGCATGTGGCGCGTGAGGAGGTGGTGGGATTGATCGGCCCGAACGGCGCCGGCAAGAGCACCGCGTTCAACCTTATCAGCGGCACGCTGATTCCCTCGTCAGGGCAGGTGATCCTGGAGGGGGCGGACATCACGGGCAAGGCGCCCAGCGCCGTCGTCCGGCGGGGGCTTGCCCGCACCTTCCAATCCACCTCGGTCTACCAGGGCGCGACGGTGGCGCAGAACCTGCTGCGCGGCGCGCTGTCGACGCTGCCCGGTTCGGTGTGGACCCATGTGTTCAGCACCCGGGCGCGCAAGGCCGCGTTGCAGCGGGTGGCGCGGGACGTGGACGAGATCCTCGAGCTGTCCGGGCTCGGTCCGTACCGGGACGTTGCGGCCGGCGGGCTGGCCTACGGGCATCAGAAGCTGCTGGGCGTGGCGATCGGCTTCGCAACCAATCCCAAGATCCTGCTGCTGGATGAGCCGGCTGCGGGGCTGAACGGCGAGGAGTGCGCCGAGCTGGGCCGGCTGCTGCAGCGGTTGCGCAGGCATCGCGGCATCTCTGTGCTGTTCGTGGAGCATCACATGGCTGTCGTGATGGAGCTTTGCCATCGTATCTACGTGTTGGTCCAGGGACGCAAGATCGCCGAAGGCACGCCTCAGGAGATCCAATCCAATCCCGCCGTCATCGAAGCCTATCTGGGAGCGCCCGACTATGCCCATGCTTGAAGCGCAATCCATTGCCGTGCGCTATGGCCAGCTCGAGGCCGTGCACGACGTGTCGCTGCATGTCGGCGACGGCGAGATCGTGGCGCTGGTGGGGTCCAACGGCGCCGGCAAGTCCACGACGCTCAAGGCGATGATGGGGCTGAAGACGCTGGCGCGCGGCGACCTGCGCTGGGACGGCCAGTCGATTGCCGCGATGCCGGCCGCCGGCCGCGTTGCGCGGGGCATCGCGCTCTCGCCCGAGGGGCGGCGGCTGTTCCCGCGGATGTCGGTCATGGACAACCTGGAACTGGGCGCCTACACCACGCGCTGCGCGGCCACGCGCCGGCGCACGCTGGACATGATCTACGGTTTGTTCCCCCGTGTGCAGGAGCGGCGCGCGCAAATGGCCGGATCGCTGTCGGGCGGCGAACAGCAGATGGTGGCGATCGGACGGGCGCTCATGGCCCAGCCGAAACTGCTGTTGCTGGATGAGCCTTCGCTCGGGCTCGCGCCGAAGGTGGTCGCGGAGATCGCCCACGCGGTCGAACACCTGAACCGGGAATCCGGGTTGTCGATCGTGCTGGTGGAGCAGAACGCGCGGCTCGCCATGCGGCTGTCGCACCGGGCCTATGTGCTGGAGCGCGGTGAAATCGTGCGCACCGGAACAGGCCAGGAACTACTCGAAGACGATTTCGTGAGACAAGCCTATCTTGGCGTATAAGGGCGTAGGAGGCGCCCGGCCATGACCAACAACTTACCCTGCTATGAGGTCTACGCGCTGCGTTACGCGCGCATGACCCGTCCAGCCTCGCACAACTTCATCCTGCATGATGCGCACGATGGCACGGTGGACATGGATTTCTACGTGTGGCTGATCAAGCTGGGCGACACCGCGATTCTGGTGGACACCGGCTTCGGCGAGCGCGGTGCGACGCAGCGTGGACGGCCGCTGGACGGATGCCCGATCGAGGCGCTGCGCCATCTGGGCGTGCGGCCCGAACACATCCGCGACGTTATCCTCACGCACCTGCATTGGGATCATGCGGGCAATCTGGACAAGCTGCCCAACGCGCGATTCCACGTGCAGGAGGCCGAAGCGGCGTTCGCGACGGGGCCCTGCATGTGCCAGCCGGTGCTGCGCCGCGCCTTCGCGGTGGAGGACGTGTGCGAGTTCGTGCGGCGGCTGTACGAGGATCGCGTGGAATTTCACGACGGCGACGACGTGCTGCAGCCCGGCATCGAGCTCCTGCACATCGGCGGCCATACCAAGGGGCTGCAGGCGGTGCGGGTGCACACGGCCCGCGGCTGGGTGGTGCTGGCTTCCGACGCGGCACATTATTACGACAACGCGACGCTGAAGCTGCCGTTTCCGGTGGTGGTGGACGTGGAACAGATGCTGGCCGGGCATAAACGCCTGCTGAAGCTGGCCGGCTCGGTCAGCCATTTCGTGCCGGGACATGACCCGCTGGTGCTCAAGCGTTATCCCCGGTTGCCCGGCGATCTGCCTCTGCCGGTCGCCGTCCTGCACGAGAATCCTTCGGACTGAATCCACGCACGGCGCGCCCGCGCGGCGTGCCCACCTATCTCTTTGGGACTTCTTGCTACCATGCATTCACCTTCCAATCTTCGGGCGCCGTCTTCCAGCCTTGCGCTGGGACTCGCCCGCTTTGCGCGCGGCCTCACGCTCGAATCGCTTCCAGCCACGGTGCGCGAAAAGTCGCTGCTCCACATCATCGATGCCATCGGGCTGGGCATCGCCGCGCATCAATTCGACTTCTCCGGGCCGGGGCTGGCCGGCATTCGCGCGGCCGGCGCGCCGGGCGACGCCACCGTGATCGGCGGCGGCCCGGCGCTTTCCCCGCGCGACGCGGCCATGGCCAACGGCTACCTGATGCACGGGCTGGATTTCGACGACACGCATCCCGGCGCCATCGTGCACCCGTCGGTGGCCTGCCTGCCGGCGGCGTTGGCGCTCGCCGAGACCCGCGGCATGCGCTGGGGCGAACTGCTGACCGCGTATGCCATCGGTATGGAAACCGCCATCCGGCTGGGGCGATCCGTCAAGGGCGGCTTTCACCACGGCGGCTACCACGCGACGGGCGTGGTGTCGCACTTCAGCTCGGCGCTGGTGGCGGGCAAGCTGCTGGGCCTGTCGGAAGACCAGCTTGTTGCGGCGCAGGGCATCGCCGCAAGCACCGCCTCGGGCGTGCAGGTTTTCCTGGAGGACGGCGCATGGACCAAGCGGCTGCACCCCGGTTGGGGCGCCTTTGCCGGCATTACCGCCGCGCAGATGGCTCAAGCCGGCTTCTTTGGCCCGCGCCGGCCTTACGAGGGACAGTTCGGCCTGTACGAGACCCACATGCAGGCCCGCGCGGACCAAGTGGATGCCGACTCGGTCATCAGCGCACTGGGCCATGAATGGACGCTGCTCGAGACGTCGATCAAGCCCTATCCGGTGTGCCATTTCATCCACGGCTGCGCCGAAGCGGCGCTGCGGCTCCAGGCCACCATCCAGGATGCCGGCCGCATCCGCTCGGTCGCCTGCGAGCTGCCTGCGCCCACGCTTCCCATCGTGGCCGAGCCCGCACACATCAAGACCCGGCCCCGCAGCGACTACGACGCCAAGTTCAGCGTGCAGTTCGTCGTGGCCGCCTGCCTGGCGCTGGGCCGCTTCACGCTTCATGAATTGGCGCCCGCCCGGTTGGGGGATCCCGAACTGTTATCGCTGGCGGGGCGCACCACCTGCCGCGCACAGGAAGTCACGGCGTTCCCGAAGTACTTTTCGGGCGCGGTAACGGTCACGCTGCACGACGGCACGCAACTGCACGAAGCCGTGCCCATCAACCTGGGCAGCGGCGATCGCGCGCTGCGCCAGGCCGACATCGTCGACAAATTCCGGGCCAATGCCGGCCTGACGCTGCCGGAAGTGCGCACCACGCTGATCCTGGACGCCTTCCTGTCCGCAGAGCCGTCCACCCCGGTTCGTGACTTGACCAAGCTCCTGGCCTGAGCGCCGCGCCTGAGACTTCGGCGGGATGGGCAAGGACGGCCGGCCGCAGTATGCTAGCCAGCCGTCCGATGGCGGCCCCGCCCGCTGGAGGCGCCCCGCCCGCCGGCGATTCGCAACGCTGGCCCCAACAAGAAGATGTCACGCCATGGACATGCGCCAACTGCGCTACTTTGTGACGGTTGCCGAAGAGCTTAGCTTCCGGCGAGCGGCCGAAAAGCTGAACATCTCGCAGCCGCCTCTCTCGCAGCACGTCAAATCGCTTGAAGAGGAAATGGGCGTACAGCTCTTGCAGCGCACCCGCCGCGAGGTCCGGCTGACGCCGGCAGGGCAGGCCTTTCTGCGAGAGACCCGCATCCTGCTCGACCAGATGCGCACCGCCGTCAACGCCGCCGTGCGCGCGGGCAACGACGACTCGGGCGTGCTGCGCGTGGGCGTCGCGACCTCCGCGCTGTTTCACCTGGTCTCGGTCATCCAGCGTCAGGTGGCCGCGGAATTCCCAGGCGTGACACTGTCGCTGGTGGACATGGTATCGGCCGAGCAGGTCAGGGCGGTATCGCTGGGCCTGCTGGACGCAGGTATCGTCCATGCGCGCCCGGAGCGCGCCGAGGTGCGGCGCCAGCTCATTCATCGCGAGCCGCTGGTCGCCGTGCTGCCCAGCCGGCATCCCTTGGCGCAGAAGGATGGCTTTCAGCTATCCATGCTGTCGGAGGAACCCATGGTGGCGCTGCATCGGGAGCATGGGCCCGCGATCTACGACGCCATCGTCGCGTGCTGCCACGAGGCCGGCTTCAGCCCCGACATCCGACACATGGCGCGCAGTCCGCTCACGATCTTTCAGATGGTCAGGCTTGGCCTGGGCGTGTCGATCGCGCCCGCGTCCTACGCCACCACGGGATTTGCGGGCGTGGTGTTCCGCGAACTGCCGCAAAGCGCGGGACAGGTCTGCATGGAAATCATCTGGAGCGAAAAGCACGCCACGGATTTGACGCGGCGTGTCGTAGGCCATGTGGCAAAGCGCATGGCGCTGGATGCGTGACCTCCCTCCGCTCAAACCCGCTCACGCAATTCAGCCTTCACGCGCCCATCGATCAGTTGAATGACAGCAGGGTGGTAGTTCAGCGCAAACCCCGCATCGCGCGCCCGGCACATCATGTCGTGCGTATAAGCCCCAATGCGCGGACTGAATCCGCCTTCCTTGGCCAGATCCAGCGCCAGCGCGCAGTCCTTGATGGCGTAGGTCATGGGAAAGGTCTTCTCTGGGAAGTCGTCTTTGGCCAGCGACTTCATGCCGTGGTTGCGCAACACGAAACTGTCTGCAGACCCTTGAGACAGCATCGACAGCAGCTTCTCGGCGTCCATGCCGGCCTGACGGCCGATGGTGATGGCTTCGGACAGCGCGTTGACGGTCATGAACACCATGTAGTTGTTCAGGATCTTGACGATCTGGCCGGTGCCCGCCTCGCCACAATGCAGCACATCGCTGCCCATGCAATTGAGGTAAGGGGACACGCGGGCAAAGTCCTGCGCGGCGCCGCCCACGCTGATGAACAGCTTGCCGTCCACGGCGGCCTGCTTGGTCCGCGCGACGGGCGCATCCAGGAATGCGATGCCTTCGATCTTCAGGCGTTCAGCCAGCGCACGCGTGCGCGACACATTGCTGGTGCTCATGTCCACGATCAGTGAGGGCCGCCGGGGCGCTGCCAGGATGGCCTCGCAGACCGATTCGACCTGGTCGATGGACGGCAGCGACAGGAATACGATGTCCGCGGCGCCGGCCACCCGCGCCACGTCGCCCGCTAACTCAATACCTTGCGCGGCAGCCTCGTCGGCCGCAGCCTGCACGGCGTCGTACGCGACGACCCGGCGGCCGCCGCGCTTATGCAGGTTGGCGCACATGGGTCCGCCCATGACGCCCAGGCCGATGAATCCGAGGGTTTCCGATGCGTTCTGGTTCATGCAATGTCTCCTTGAGTGTCAGGTGCGCGGCGCGGCGTTGGCGCCCCGGGCCTTGATGGCCTTGATGACTTTTTCATAGGTTTTGTATTCGTTGGCCTGGAAGGCAGCGAATTCCTGCGGGCTGGACCCCACCGGGATGAAGGACAGGGCTTCGAATTTCGCCTTGACGGCCGGGTTCTGCAGCGCCTGCTGCGTCGCGGCGTAAACCTTGTCGATGACGGCCTGCGGCGTGCCGGCGGGCGCCCAGATACCGTACCAGCTGGGCATGTCGAAGCCGGTAAAGCCTGCCTCAGCCACGGTGGGAATATCGGGAATCGCCGCGACGCGCTGGCTGCTGGTCACAGCCAGCGCGCGCAGCTTGCCGTCCTTGACGTGCGGGTAAGCCGAGGCCATGGGTTCAGTCATGGCCGTGACCTGGCCGCCCATCAGATCGACAAGCGCCGGACCGCCGCCGCGGTACGGGATCACCTCCATCTTCACGCCGGCTTGTTCGTTGACCAGTTCGCAAGCCAGATGACCCGCCGCGCCGTAGGCGGCGATGGCCCACGTCAGCTCGCCCGGCTTGGCCTTGGCGCCGGCCACCAGGTCCTTGAGCGTCTGGTATGGACTGTCCTTGCGCACCAGCACGAGCTGGGGCTGGGCGCCGATCTCGGTGATGGGGGCGAAGTCCTTAAGCGCGTCGTAGGTGACGGTGTCCAGCAGCAGGGGATTGGCCACCTGCAACGACGCGTTCAACAGCAGCGTGTAGCCGTCTGGCTCGGCCTGCTTGACGTAACGGGCGCCCAGCACGCTGCTGGCGCCCGGCTTGTTCTCGATGATGACGGGCTGGCCCAGCGCGTCCTGAAGCGCCTGGCCCAGCGTGCGCGCGACCGTATCCACCGATCCGCCCGGCGGAAACGGCACCACCATGCGGATCGGCTGCGTGGGCCATGCGGGCGCCGCCTGCGCGGTGGACCACACCGGCAGGACGGCTGCTGCGGCCATCGCCGCCAGCGCGGTGCGCAGGACGCGCCGCCTCGCGGGCCGAGGCGCCAGTTTTCGTGCGTTCATGTCTCTTCCTTTGGCAGGTTGGCCTGGCTCGAGCGGCTCAGGTCCGAATGGCGAAGGGGTCTCGGACCGCTTCGGAAAAATCGATCATGACGTTGCGCGTGACCAGGAACTCGCGCAGACCGGCTTCGCCGCGCTCTCGGCCGATGCCCGACTGCTTGAAGCCGCCGAACGGCGCCTGGGCGGCGATGGCGCGGTAGGTGTTGATCCACACGGAACCCGCGCGCATGGCCCGCGACACACGCATCGCGCGGTTCAGGTCGCGCGTCCAGAGACCGGCCGCCAGCCCATATCGCGTGCCGTTGGCGATCTCGATGGCCTCTTGCTCAGTATCGAAGGGGATGACGGCCAGCACCGGCCCGAAAATCTCTTCCTGCGCCAACTCGCTGGCGTTGTCGACGCCCGCGAAAATGGTCGGCTCGATGAAATAGCCGCGTTCAAGTCCCGGCCGCTCGGCCCGCCTGCCGCCGCATGCCAGCGTGGCGCCGGCGCCTTGGGCGCGGTCGATGGTGGCCAGGATGCGCTCAAATTGCGGCCGGTTGGCGACGGTGCCCATTTCGGTGGCCGTATCCAGCGGATTACCCAATCTGATCTTGCTTGCCCGTTCGACTAGTGGCGGCAGGACGCGGTCCATCACGCTGCGCTGCACCAGCAGCCGCGAACCGGCCACGCACGTCTGGCCCGTCGCGCCGAAGATGCCAGCGAGCGCACCCAAGATGGCCTTGTCGAGGTCGGCATCCTCGAAGATGATGTTCGGAGATTTGCCGCCCAATTCCAGCTTGACCGGCGTCAGGCGGCGGCCGGCCATCGAGGCGATCTCGGCGCCCACGCCCGGGCTGCCGGTAAAGCTGATGAGCGCGACGCCGGGGTGTTCCACCAACGCACGGCCGGTCTCGGCGCCGCCGGTGACCACGTTGAAGACGCCATCTGGGAACCCGGCCGCCTGCACCAGGCTGGCGAATTCCAGCGTCGAGGCCGACGCGTGCTCGCTGGGCTTGACCACCACGCAGTTGCCGGCGGCCAGCGCGGGCGCCAGCTTGTTGGCCAGCAGGGCCAGGGGCGAATTCCAGGCAGTGATCAACGCCGCCACGCCGTAGGGTTCCAGGCTCAGGTAGTCCAGCGTGTCGGGCTGGTCCAGCGGGATCTGCTGGCCATAAAGCTTGTCGGCATAGCCGGCGTAGTAGCGCAGTTGCCGCCCCACCCAAACCATTTGGGGCCGGGTCTCGCGGATGATCTTGCCGTTGTCGGTGGATTCGATGCGCGCCATCCGGTCGGCGTTCTGTTCGATCAGTTCGGCAAGGCGCAGCATGCACTGCGCCCGTTTGATGCCGGGCGTGTGACGCCAGGTTGTCTCGAAGGCGTGCTCGGCGGCCTTGACGGCGCGATCCACGTCCTGGGCACACGCATCGGGGATTTCGGCCCACGCTTCGCCGGTATACGGGTTGTGGGCGGCGATCATGCTTCCCTGCGCGGGCGGGACGCTCTGACCATTGATGAACAAACCATAACGCTGCATGGGCGCGGTCTCCAGTTGGCATGGCGGATTGTTGTTGTGTAGCGAGGTCGGCCCTGCCGGGGCTTGCCGCTACGTGCCATGCGCAAAGTCTGGGGCCGCGCCCTGCGCGCGTCCAATACGGAATCACGAATTCTGTGATAGCGATACGCGACGTGAGCGCCGCGCTGCGGTGCGGGATGGATAGGCCCCGAAAAGGGGGGAGAGCCTACCCGCCCGTCTTCCTGTCCTTCCGGTGCGAGCGGAACAGAAGATGCGTTGACGCCAGGTGAAAGCGCACCGCGATCTGTGCGCATTCGGGGTCGCGCGCGCGTATCGCGGCGATGATCTGGCGATGGTGTTCCACGCTGCGCAGCATGTCTTCGCGGCCGTAGAAATAGAACGAGCCGATGATGATCGGCATGTCCAGCAGGTTCTCGACCAGGGAGCGCACGCGCGCGGACTGCGCGGCCTCGAGCAGGGCGTGGTGGAACAGGTTGTTGTAGTGCTGGACCTGGGCGACGTGGTCGGGCGCGGCGGAGTTGACCGCGTCGAGCATGCACTGGTTGATGCGTTCCAGCTCGTCGACCTGTTCGGGCGTGGCGCGCTCGGCGGCGGTCTTGGCGGCGTAGGGTTCGAGCAGCATGCGCAGCTCGAAGGCTTCGTCTATGTCGCGGTCCTGCCAGCCCAGCACGACCGCGCCGCGCCGGCCTTCGCGGGTGACCAGGCCGTCCGCGATCAGGCGTTCGATCGCGTTGCGCACCGGCGTGCGGCTGACCGAGAGCTGGGTGGCGATGTGTTCCTCGCGCAGCGGTTCGCCGGGCAGGAACGATCCGGCCATCAGGCGGCGGCGCAATTCGCCGTAGACGTAATCACTGGCGCTCGACATGAGGAGGCTGGCTCTTCCCGGTTTTCAAAGCTGCGACTATACCAACGGCGGACGCTACACCTTCACCCCGTGCTCGGCCAGACGCGCCAGAAAGCGCGGCCAGACCTCGGGGTTGACGAGGCGCGCTGGCTTGCGTCCGGCCAGCATGTCGATGATCTGCGTGGCCGAGCCCTGCGCCACCTTGCGGCGGCCTTCGTGCGTGACGCCGCCCGTGTGAAAGGCGGCGGCCACGTCGCGGCGGTGCAGCAGGCCGCTGCGTGGCGGCGGCGGCTCCACCTGCCAGACGTCCAGGCCCGCGCCGGCAAGATGGCCGGACTCAAGCGCGGCAAGCAGCGCGTCCTCGTCATGAATGCCGCCGCGCGCGGTGGAAACGAACAGCGCGCCGCGTTTCATCCGGCGCAGCGCGGCCGCGCCGAACATCCCGCGCGTCACGGCGTTCAGCGGGCAGTGCAGGCTGACGATATCGGCCTGTTCCAGCAGCGCATCAAAGCTGACGGGCGCGGCGCCCCGTTCGGCGATCTGCGCGTCTGTCAGCAGCGGATCGTAGGCAATGACCTTCAACCCGAATCCCGCCGCGATACGGGCGACGCGGCGCCCGATCTCGCCGATGCCGACGATGCCGATCACGCGGCCTTCGATCTCGCGGCCCATCAGCGCCTCGCGGCTCACCGCGGTGCCCGCCCTGAGCGCGGCCTCTGATTCGCCCAACCTCTTGACCAGCGACAACAGCAGGGCGAAGGTCATCTCGGCCACCGACGCGGCGTTGGCGCCGGCCTGGTTCACCACGGCCACACCCGCGCGGGTGCAGGCGGCCACGTCGACCGTGTCGTAACCGGCGCCGCCGGACGAGACACACAGCAACTGAGGGCACTGGGCCAGGAGGTCGGCGGACACCTGCCACCGCGCGGGGACTTCGTCCTTGGCCGCGCTGACGTGGTAGGCGTGGGCGCCAGCCAGCCCGGCCGCGGTCGCTGCGTCGCCTTGAGCTGGCAGTACGCGCAGGTCCAGCGTGCCGTCCCGCGCGATCGCCTCGTCAAACGCGGGATCGATCCACAGATCCAGGCGCGCGACCCGCAGATCCGGCCTGCTGACTGCCGCATCGCGCATGGCTAGACTCCCGTGCAACCCAGCGAGCGCAGGCGGGCGTCGATCCACGACGTGTCGAGCGTGCCGGCGGCGATATCGGCCAGCATCTTGGTTTCCACGTCGTGCTTTGCGGCTGCCGCCTGATAGATGGCTTCGGCCTGTTCGTACGGCACCGCGAGCAGTCCGTCGTCGTCACCCAGGATCA
>JAEYVD010000575.1 GCA_023432075.1 Pseudomonadota bacterium
AAAGTCATCAGGACAGGATCATCATGGAAGCCGAACGTCAGAACCAGCTCGCAGCCCGCCTCGCCGACTACGCGGAGCGCGAACAGGCTCTACGGAGGTATCTTTGACTACGATGCCAAAGCTGAACGCCTCCAAGTCGTAAACGCCGAACTCGAAGACCCGGCCGTCTGGAACGACCCCAAGCACGCCCAGGATCTGGGCCGTGAAAAGAAATCGCTCGAGGACGTGGTGGAAACGCTCACGAGCCTGGGCGCCGGCGTGGCCGATTCCCAGGAACTCTTCGAAATGGCCGCCGCCGACGATGACGGCGACACGCTCGAAGCGATCGAACAGGACGCCGACGCCTTCCAGGAAAAGCTCGAAGCCCTGGAATTCCGCCGCATGTTCTCCAATCCGGCCGATCCCCTGAATTGCTTCCTGGACATCCAGGCGGGCGCGGGCGGCACGGAAGCGCAGGACTGGGCGTCGATGCTGCTGCGTCAGTACCTCAAGTACGCCGAACGCAAGGGCTTCAAGGCCGAGATCCTTGAAGAATCCGACGGCGAAGTCGCGGGCATCAAGTCGGCCACGATCAAGATCGAGGGCGACTACGCCTTTGGCTACCTGCGCACTGAAACCGGCGTGCACCGCCTGGTCCGCAAAAGCCCCTTCGACTCGTCGGGCGGCCGTCACACGTCGTTCGCCAGCGTCTTCGTGTATCCGGAAGTCGACGATTCCTTCGAAGTCGAAGTGAACCCCGCCGACTTGCGCGTGGACACGTACCGTGCCTCGGGCGCGGGCGGCCAGCACATCAACAAGACCGACTCGGCCGTGCGCCTGACGCACATCCCCACCGGCATCGTCGTGCAGTGCCAGAACGACCGTTCGCAGCACCGCAACCGCGCCGAAGCCATGCAGATGCTGAAGTCCAAGCTCTACGAACTGGAAATGCGCAACCGCATGGCCGAGCAGCAGAAGCTGGAAGACTCCAAGACCGACGTGGGCTGGGGCCACCAGATCCGTTCGTACGTGCTGGACCAGAGCCGCATCAAGGACCTGCGCACGAACGTCGAAATCTCCAACACGCAGAAAGTGCTGGACGGCGACCTGGATCCCTTCATCCAGGCCAGCCTGAAGCAAAACGTCTAAGTTCCGCGATTCTTCCCGCTTTCACGCACCCAGAGGTCCACGAATGTCCGACACCATTGCAATTCTCACCGGCGCTTCGCGCGGCATCGGCGCCGCCATGGCGCGCGGCCTGGTCAAACCCGGCACCCGCCTCATCACCCTGGCGCGCCGCGAAGACCCCGAGCTCGCCGCCCACGCGCGCTCGCAGGATGTGCAGCTGGAACAACTGTCCGTGGACCTCTCGGACCTGAAAGCGGCCGAATCCGCGGCCGAACGCATCTGCGCCGCGCTGCCGCGCGACGCCAAGCGCTATCTGCTGATCAACAACGCGGGCACGGTGCATCCGGTGGCGCGCACCGACGAACTCACCGACGGCGCGGCCATCACCGCCGCCTTCAACCTGAACGTCACCGCCGTCATGCTGCTCACGGCGCGTTTCCTGGCCGCCGTCGCTGACATCAAGGCCGACCGCCGCATCCTGAACATCTCCTCCGGCGCGGGCCGTAACCCCAACGCCGGCTGGGGCGTGTACTGCGCCACCAAGGCCGCGCTCGACATGCACGCCCGCGTCGTCAAGCAGGAACAAGGCGCCGACGGCGCGCGCATCGTCGCGCTGGCCCCCGGCATCGTCGACACCGACATGCAGGCCGCCATCCGCGCAAGCGACCCAGAAAGCTTCCCGGCGCTGGCCAAGTTCCAGGACTTCCATGCCACCGGCAAGCTGTCCTCGCCCGCCAACGTAGCCTCCCGCATCCTCGCCTACCTGGATCGCGAAGATTTCGGCACGACCGAAATCGACGACATCCGCAATTACGACTGATCCCCTGACCATGACCGACCACTCGACCACTCCGGCACCCGCCCAGGACGAAAACCGCTTGATCGCCGAACGGCGCGCCAAGCTGGCCAAACTGCGCGAAGCCGGGGTCGCGTACCCCAACGATTTCGTCCCGGACGCCCGCGCCGCGGCCCTGCATGACAAGTACGACGGCCAGGAGCAGGAAGCCCTGGTCGCCGCCGCGGTCAACGTCAAGGTCGCCGGCCGCATGATGCTCAAGCGCGTCATGGGCAAGGCCAGCTTCGCCACGCTGCAGGACAGCACCGGCCGCATCCAGATCTACCTGGACCGCGGCACGCTTGGCGAAGACGCCTACGCCGCATTCAAGCAATGGGACATCGGCGACATCATCGCGATCGAAGGGTCGGTCTTCAAGACCAACAAGGGCGAACTGTCGGTGCACGCCGCCACGGCGCGCCTCTTGTCCAAGTCGCTGCGCCCCCTGCCCGACAAGTTCCACGGCGTCGCCGACCAGGAATTGCGCTACCGCCAGCGCTATGTCGACCTCATCATGACCGACGCCACGCGCCGCACCTTCGAGGCGCGCAGCAAGGCCGTGGGCAGCATCCGCCAGTTCATGCTGAACGCGGGCTTCCTCGAAGTCGAAACGCCCATGCTGCACCCGATCCCGGGCGGTGCGGCGGCCAAGCCCTTCGTCACGCACCACAACGCGCTGGACATGGAAATGTTCCTGCGCATCGCGCCCGAGCTCTACCTCAAGCGCCTGATCGTCGGCGGCTTCGAACGCGTGTTCGAAGTCAACCGCAACTTCCGCAACGAAGGCGTGAGCCCGCGGCACAACCCCGAATTCACGATGATGGAGTTCTACGCAGCCTTCGCGGACTACCGCTGGCTCATGGACTTCACCGAAGAGCTGATCCGCCAGGCCGCCATCTCGGCCACCGGCAGCGCCGTCCTGACCTACCAGGAACGCGAGCTGGACCTGTCCAAGCCCTTCGACCGCCTGACCATCTGCGAAGCCATCCTCAAGTACACCGACGGCTACACCCAGGCCCAGCTCGACGATCCGGCCTTCGTGCGCGCCGAACTCAAAAAGCTGGGCGCCGACGCTGACGGCCCCGTGCTGTCGCGCGCCGGCCTGGGCGCGCTGCAACTGGCGCTCTTCGAAGAGACGGCCGAAGCCAAGCTCTGGAACCCCACCTACATCATCGACTACCCGGTCGAAGTCTCGCCGCTGGCGCGCGCCTCCGATACCCGCGAAGGCATCACCGAGCGCTTCGAGCTCTTCATGACCGGCCGCGAGATCGCCAACGGCTTCTCCGAGCTGAACGACCCCGAAGACCAGGCCGAGCGCTTCCGCTCGCAGGTCGAGGCCAAAGACGCCGGCGACGAGGAAGCCATGTTCTACGACGCGGACTACATCCGCGCCCTGGAATACGGCATGCCCCCGACGGGCGGCTGCGGCATCGGCATCGACCGCCTGGTCATGCTGCTGACCGACAGCCCCAGCATCCGCGACGTCATTCTCTTCCCGCACCTGCGCCGTGAAGACTGATCGTCGGCGCGCGTCATGATCTTCAAGATCCTGATGCTGCTGCTGGTCGTGGCGGGGCTGGTCTACTGGATCAAGCAACCCCGCCGCGTCCAGCCGGGCACGCCCTACCGGTCCGCCCCCGTGCGGCGGCCGGCGTTCATTGCCTTGTGCGTGGCCACCGCCATCTCGCTCATCGCCGCAATCCTTACCGCCCTGCTCTGGATGGGCGGCGTGGCCGGCGGCGTCACGGGCGGCGGTTATCACGGCGAGGCCGATTTCCTCTTGCCCGTCGCGGCCTCGCTGCTGGCGCTGTCGGTCGCCTGCGCCGTCGGCGCCTTCATCAAGCGGCGCGGCTAGGCTCCACCGGCCACCTGCCCGCCCCCGCGGGCAGCGCTGGCAACGCCGCCTGCAACATGGCATCGATGAACGCAGCGGGGGCCAGCCGACCGCCCGGCTTGTACCATTGCACCGTCAAGTTCATCGCGCCCAGCACGCATCGCTTGATGACGCGCGCATCGCCGCGCAGCAACCCCGCCTGCACCGCCCCCGCCACCACGGACTGCCACATCGCCTCGTAGCGGTCGCTCAGCACCTTGACCGACGCCTGGCTCGGCGCCGACAGGCTGCGCCATTCGTACACCAGCGCATTCATCGCGTCCCCACCCGCGCCGTGCAGCATGCTCCACATATGCACGCGAAACAGCGCCGCCAGCCGGTCTGCCGGCACGGCATAGCAGTCCAGCGCCTTCTCGCCCAGGTCAATGACTTCCTGAATGCCGTTGTTCATCACGGCGACCAGAATCTCTTCCTTGCTGCGGAAATGGTGGAACAGGCTGCCGGACTGCAGCCCCACGGCCTTCGCGAGCTCCCGCACCGTCGTGCGCTCATAACCGCGCTTGCTGAAGAGCCGGCCGGCCGCCAGGACCAGTTCCTGGCGCCGCTGCGTCTCCGCGCCCTCGTCCCGCGACACAGCGGTCCCGGTCTTGTCCATGCAGGTCAAACCCTCTGGATGATGGTCGCGGTCGCCATGCCGTGGCCGATGCACATGAGCTGCATGCCCAACTCGCCTTCGGTCGCCTCCAGCCCCGCCAGCATCTTGGCCATCAGGCCTGCGCCCGTGGCGCCCAGCGGATGGCCGTGCGCAATCGCGCCGCCCCACGGATTCACGCGCGTCAGGTCCGCGCCCAGTTCGCGCTGCCAGGCCAGCACCACGCTTGCAAAGGCCTCGTTGATCTCGATCCAGTCGATGTCATCCAGCGCCAGCCCCGCACGCGCCAACGCCTGCCGCGCCGCGGGGATCACGCCCGTCAGCTGCATGACGGGGTCCGAACCCACCGCCACACGCGCCAGGAAGCGCGCCCGGGGCCGCAAGCCATCGGCCAGCGCCGCGTCCTTATCGCCCAGCAGCACCGCCGCCGCGCCATCGGCGAGCTGGCTGGCGTTGGCCGCCGTCACGCCGCCCTCTCCCGGCG
>JAEYVD010000628.1 GCA_023432075.1 Pseudomonadota bacterium
AAATGCGTTCGCGGGTGGGCCACCGCATGCCGCTTGCGGCAACCGGCGTCGGCAAGGCGCTGCTGCTGGACGCCGACGAATCGCAATGGAAATCGCTGCATCGCGTGGGCGCGCCCGTTTCATCCCGAGCGCCGGGCGGACAGCAGGGATGGGAGGCGTTCCGCGACCGCATGCGCGACTACGCGTCGCAAGGTTACGCGTTCGACCTGGAAGACAACGAGCCCTCGATTCGCTGCGTGGCGGCGCCCGTGCGCGATGCCTCCAGCGGCATCGTCGCCGCGATCAGCGTGTCGAGCACCGTGCCCTATATGTCGCTGGAGCGGATGCGCGAAATGGTGCCGGTGGTGCAGGGTGCGGCGGCGGGGATTTCCGCGGAGATGGGCTGGAAGGTGGAGCGGGGCTGAGGGCTAGTCAGGCTGATGATCCCGGAGCGCGTGGCTTTCGACACGCGCTTTCGCGCCACTGGCGATCAGGCGAGCGCCACAGGCGGTCTTCATACCGTGCAGCGCCACGGAGATGCCATTGACCTTGTAGGTCGGGCTGCCCTCCAGGATGGGAAAGACGCCTTTGCACTTGGGGCAGGAGACCTGATGGCCGACGCCGGCCATGGGTCTGCCGTTGAGGCTGGTGTGCGGGAAACCTTCCAGCACAGACCCGCCGTGGTCGGTGCTGTCGTCTTTTCGGATAATTTCTGCCATTGAGTTGTTGCCTGCACTAAAGCGCCTTGACCAGACGCCACGTGACTATTTGACCGTTTACTTCCGGCAAGAGATCGTTGTGCATGAAGTGCCGCCTTCCTTGTGAAGGGGCTTCTTCACAGATCCACACGCCTGGCCATGGGCAGGGCGTACCTGACGGCATGCGCAGGAAGTGGCGCTCGCTTGTTTTGACCTTGCCGGACTCGTCGATGACGTCCTTGATTTCCTGCTGTGTGTCGAAACGACGCAGCCACAGGTTGCTGGTCAGCGGATTGAAGCGAACTTCACCGGCGATGGAGCCGTAGTGCAGGGATCCGATGTCCTGCACGCGTAGTGAACGGATGGCGTTGTTGACCTTTACGTATAGTTCGGGCTTTGGGTCTGTTTCGGCCTTGCCCAAGGCCGGCCAATCCCCTGCGCGGATGGCGGTGCCCCATTCGTAGGGAAGGAGCGCGATGCGGTCGTCGTTGAGCTTGGCCGTCAACTCTTCGGATGTGCCCAAGGTCGCGATCCAGTGATGGGCCAGAAAGGTGTACCAGTTGAGATTGGAGTAGCCGTCGCGCCATGCTTCGTTTCCCGTGGGGATGCACACATCAACGCCTCTGTATGCCCAGGCTGTTTCGTATTCCATAGTCTGGTAGTCCTCCCAGTTATGGCATTCCTGAATCCCCAGGCCCGCAGCGCCATGAAGCGGGCGGAGCAACGCGCAGCACTTCAATAGGAAGTTCTCGAATCGTTCTCTTCCCTCTCCACGAATTTCTTCTATTGGCAGGTAAATCCGGACGGTGGTGAATGTCTTGTGAATTTGTTCGAACCAGCCTGCTGGCGAGTAGACGCTGAACGAGTAATCACTTACGTGCTCCAAACTCAATCTGGACATGCAGTCGAACTCGACGACCCTCATGGGGCTCGTGTTTACGATGTGGTCTCGATAATCTTCAAAGCTCATCTTCGAGAAAGGGCGGACGATCATGCGCTTGTCTTCTCGATATCCGCCTTTCAGCTTATCGCCATAGAGATAGTGGAATAGCGAAAACGCCTCTGCGATGCCCTTGCGGCGATCCGGCTGATAGGCGTCCATCAAATGAAAAATGGCGGCAATTCCTACCTGCTGAACAGGGAGCGTATGGTCGTCTTCATCCATGAACGTGAAGTACCAACGTTCGGCATCGAACTCGCTAAAGAAATCGGTCATTATTTTGTCTCCGGCACATCGGGCCAGAACAGATACAGTTGCTCCGCGCGCGATTGATGACGTTGGCTGGCCTCCCACTCCTGATAAGCCTTCCATTGGCGTTGAAGTTCGGGAGACCGCACAGGCGCGGAGCTTCCGTCTTTCGATTGGGCATAGGCCACAGTCGATCCTGCCGCGCCGGTAGTCCCGGTGATACGGCTCCAGGAAATAAGACGGCCGAAGTGCACGACTTGTGGGCCGGCTCTTGCGGTCAGCGTTGAGCCGGGGATCGCTGCACTGCTCCCGGCAAGCGTCGCCATGCCGGCGCCGACACCTGCCAACCCTACAAATAAAAAGGGGGCGGCAAGCGAAACTTCAATGTGCGCTCGTGCCTGCGAGGCCCGTGCATTGGCCTCACGCATGTCGGCGTGGGGGCTCATCACTGGCGTACCGGGACGCGCCGGACTGACTTCGAGGGCTTGCCGGGCGGCTCGATGCTCAGCATCAATCAGCCCGACAACCAATCCGTGTGGATCGGCCGAAGATCTCATGGGAAGCGACATGACTTGCGACACGGGCTTGTAGACCGGCTCGTGCTGGGCAGCGGTCATCCACTCGCGACGCTGTCGCCTATCTGCTCTGTCGCATCGATCGGTATGAAGTAAACGAAACTTGAAGTTATCGCCCGCGATTCTCTCGTAGGCCTTCTTTTGCTCTTTGGAGAGGGCATCCCCGCCGAATTTCATCTCAATGACGCCGGCGAGGTTAGGAGAGCTGTATTGAGATTTGCCCCCAATCGTATGGTCAATGACCCTCACGACATCGGGAATTCGAAACTGCCCGGGTTCTCCTCTCTGAACATCTTGCCAGATACCCTCTTCGATATTCGAAGGCAACGGCATCGGAACCATCTCCTCAAGCTCATCCAGCCCCAAAAGGTCCACCCCGACCTCAACGCTGCTGTACTGCGGAAACTGCCGGCTGCTGATCCGCTTGTACTGAGACAGCGGAAAGGAACTAGGC
>JAEYVD010000219.1 GCA_023432075.1 Pseudomonadota bacterium
GATGATGGACCACATGACGTTTTCAGCGCTGGGCTGGTTGCCGATCAGCGGTTCGTGCGGCCAGTTGTTGGTGTACGTGACGGGCTTGCCTTCGCGTTCGGTTGCCGCGGCCCAGGCCGTCCAGAAGAAGAAGTGCGTCAGCTGCTGGCGGCGCGTGGCGTCGGGCAGCGTGTTTTCCTTCATGGCGAAGCTCTCGCGGCTGCCCTGCAGGGCCGGCGCATCGGAGAACAACTGGTCGTAATAGGCTGCCGTCTGCTCGATGGCCTTGGCGCGGCGCGGCGTGATAGTCAGCGTGTCGGTGGCGGCATCGCTGCGATTGGCGCGGTACTCGGCCTTGAGCGTTTCGCGCAGCGCGGCCTGCTGCGGTTTCGGCAGGTCGGCGTACGCCTGGCCGTACTCGTCGCGCGCGGCCAGGTCCAGCCATGCCATCAGCTCACGGTGCAGCCAGTCGGCCGTCCAGTCGGGCGCCTGGTAGGCGCCGTGGCCCCAGATCGAACCGAGCTGCATGCCGCCCACGGACTGCCAGGCGGTCTGCCCATCCAGGATGTCTTCGCGCCCGAACAGCGCACGGCCGTCGGACGTCACCACCTGCCCGGGAATGGGCGGCGCCTGGCGGTAGACCTCGCCGCCGTAAAAGCCGAGCAGTGCAAAGGTGATCGCCACCACGGCGATCAACGTGAACCATAATTTCCGATACGGACCCATGATGGGAACGCCCTCCTGTGTTGCGGTTGGTTGGGTACGTGTCCTCATGCGAAATCCGTGCCAGAAAAAAACCATTCCGAATCAATAAGTTGGATTCTTCGTGGTGTTTTTTACTGTTGTGATTGTGGGTATAAACAACCCCTACAGGGTGAATTTGACCCCGATCCGCCCGCCATCCGGTCCATCGGACCCTTGAAGAAGGAATTGCCTGGATGAACGCCACGCCGCTGCACATTGGCATCGTTGCCTGCTCCGCCGAAGGCGCCGCGCTTTGCTACCGCACTCTGTGCGCGGAAGGCGCGCAGCGCATGGGCCCGCATGCGCATCCCGAGATCTCGTTGCACACGCACTCGCTCGCGGATTACGTCGCCTGCCTGGATGCCCGCGACCTGGACGGCGTGGCTGCCCTGATGCTTTCGTCCGCCAACAAGCTCGCCCGCGCCGGCGCCGACTTTCTGATCTGCCCGGACAACACCATTCATCAGGCGTTCGGCGGGGTCGTGGCGGACTCGCCGCGTCCCTGGCTGCACATCGCCCAGGAAGTGGCCGCGCAGGCGGCGGCGCGCGGCTACCGGCGGGTGGGCATCCTGGGCACGCACTGGCTGGTGGACAGCGACGTCTACCCCGCCGCTTTCCGTGCCCACGGCCTGGATTACGCGCGCCCGCCGCAGGACGACCGCGTGCTGCTGGGACGCATCATCATGGACGAGCTGGTCTACGGCGTCGTCGAGCCGGCCTCGATGGCCCGGCTGCAAGGCATCGTCCAACGGATGAAGCAAGACGGATGCGACGCGGTCGTGCTGGGCTGCACCGAACTGCCGCTGGTGCTGAACGACGGCAACTGCGCCCTGCCGACGCTGGATTCGACCCGATTGCTGGCGCGCGCCGCGCTGGATCGCGCGCTGGGCGGCGCGGCCCCCTGAAGGCTGTCAGATCTGGTCCAGCCCGTACTGGCGCAAACGCGCCAGGTCCCGCACCTTGATCTGGTTGTAGGCCAATGCCAGGATGCCCTGGTCGGCCAGCGTCTGCAGCGCCTGGTTGACCCGCTGGCGCGACAGCCCGGTCAGGTAACCCAGCTCTTCCTGCGAAATCGCCAGCGTCAGGTCGGTGGACGGATACAGCTGCGGGTTGAACAGCTGCGCCAGCGATTGCGCCACGCGCGCGTCCGCATCCAGCAAACGGTGGTTCTGGATGGACGCGATGAACTCGCCCATGCGGTCATTCAACTGGCCGATGACAAAGTGTGAAAACGGCAGGCTGGCCGACAGCAGCGCGTGGAATGTTGCGGCGGGCACCATCATCACCAGCGACGGCTGGATGGCCACGACATCGTATTTGCGCAGCTCGCGCTTGATGACGCTGCCCTCGCCGAACCAGCCGCCCGGCGGCACGCCCGAGAACGTGCAGCTGCGGCCGGATTCGTTATAGATGGCCAGCTTGAGCAGCCCTTGGCTGACGCCCAGCCAGTAGTCCGACGGCGCGTTGCGCCGCGCAATCCATGCGCCGCTGGCCACGTGTTCCGCGCGCGAGGTCGACAGCACCAAAGCCTGATGCCGCGCATCCAGCGCGCCGAACCACGTACAGGCGCGAAACAGCGCCGACAGTTCGTCGGCGGAAACTGTGTTTGAAACATCGGACATGGGAAGAACCGTGTAAAACTGGGGAATGCGCAACCGGCCGGGGGTCTGTCATGCAGGCGACAGACGCCATTTTCCAGCCGGCCATAAGCTAGGGCAAGCGACGGGGATCAACACCCCGCGGACTTGACAAGGGGCCGACCCGCCCCATTGGAGACAAGCATGACCGGCATGTTCGATCACGGCCTTGAACGCCGCGAGGCCAACTATGAAGCCCTGACCCCCGTGGATTTCATCGCCCGGGCGGCGCAAGTCTATGGCCAGCGGCGGGCCATCGTCCACGGCAAGGTCCGCCGCACCTGGGCGCAGACCTACGAACGCGCCCAGCGCCTGGCCGGCGCTCTGGCCAAGGCCGGCATCCAGCGCGGCGACACGGTCGCCGTCATGCTGCCCAACATTCCCGCCATGGTCGAGGCACACTTTGGCGTGCCCATGCTGGGCGCCGTGCTGAACACCCTGAATACCCGCCTGGACGCGCCCAGCGTGATGTTCATGCTGGGCCACGGGGAAGCCCGGGCGCTGATCGTCGACACCGAATACGCCGACGTCGCTCAGCGTGCGCGCGCCGAATTCCCGCATCTGAAGATCATTTCGGTGCACGACCTGGAAAGCGCCCCCGCCACGCTGCCGGGCGCCACCGACTATGAAGACTTCCTGTCGGCCGCGCCCGCCACTTACGACTGGGAACCGCCCGCCGACGAATGGGACGCCATCGCGCTGAACTACACGTCCGGCACCACGGGCGATCCAAAGGGCGTGGTCTACCACTACCGCGGCGCCTACCTGAATGCGGTCAGCAACATCCTTGAATGGGACATGCCCAAGCATCCCGTCTACCTGTGGACGCTGCCGCTCTTTCATTGCAATGGCTGGTGCTTCGCCTGGACCATCGCGGCGCGCGCGGGCGTCAACGTCTGCCTGCGCAAGTTCGACCCGAAGACGGTGTTCGACCTGATCCGCGACGAAGGCGTCACGCACTACTGCGGCGCGCCCATCGTGCAAAGCGCGCTGGCCAATGCCCCGGCCGAACTGCGCGCCGGCATCACCCACACCGTGCGCACCATGGTGGCGGGCGCCGCGCCCGCGCCGGCCGTGATCGACAAGATGCGCGAGATCGGCTTTGAGCTCACCCACGTGTACGGCCTGACCGAAGTCTACGGACCCGCCGCGGTCTGCGCCCACCAGGACGCCTGGGACGCGCTGGACCCCGAGCGCCGCGCGTTGCTGACCGCGCGCCAGGGCGTGCGCTATCACCTGCAGGCCGGGGTCAGCGTGCGCGACCCCGACACCATGCAGGAAGTGCCAGCCGACGAAAAGACCATCGGCGAAGTCATGTTCCGCGGCAACATCTGCATGAAGGGCTACCTGAAGAATGCCCGCGCGACCGAGGATGCCTTTGCCGGCGGCTGGTTCCACACCGGCGACCTGGGCGTGATGACGGCCGACGGCTATGTCCGCATCAAGGACCGCAGCAAGGACATCATCATCTCGGGCGGCGAAAACATCTCCAGCATCGAGGTCGAGGACGCGCTCTACCGGCATCCCGCCGTGGCGGCCGTGGCCGTCGTGGCGATGCCGGATCCCAAATGGGGCGAGACGCCCTGCGCCTTCGTCGAGCTCAAGCCCGGTTGCACCGCCACGGCCGAGGAGATCATCGCGCACTGCAAGCTGCTGTTGTCGGGCTTCAAGGTGCCGCGCGCAGTACGCTTCGGTGAACTGCCCAAGACCTCCACCGGCAAGATCCAGAAATTCGAGCTGCGCGCCGCCGTCGGCGCCACATCCGCCATCGACGTGGCCGACTCCGGCAAGCCGGCCTGATCCGCTAATTCCATAAAACCAGGAGCGCCTACGCCATGACGTACCAAGCCCCCGTGAAAGACATGCTGTTCGTGTTGAACCATCTGGCCGGCCTGCCGCAGGTGGCAGCCCTGCCCGGTTTCGAGGAGGCCACGCCCGACACCGCCCAGGCCGTGCTGGAAGAATCCGCCCACTTCGCCGCAGA
>JAEYVD010000229.1 GCA_023432075.1 Pseudomonadota bacterium
CAACAAGGGTCCGGGCGCGGGCGGCAAGCCGCGCACGCCCCGTGGCGGCGGCGCCCGCAGCGAAGGCGGTCAGCGCGGCGACGATTGGCAGCCGCGCAGCGCGTCGGCGCACGAATCCCGTCTGGGCGTCGTGGGCGGCGGCCGGGGGCGTCAGGGTCGCTGATCCCCGTAGGGCGGCCCACTGAACGTGCTGCCGCCCCGCATCCGTCCCATATAAACGTAAGCCCGTGACGAATCAGGCGATTTTCCTGTTTATCTGGTAAAATCAATGGTTTTCATGGCTTCGCGTCATGGCTTTTTGCTGGATGCACTGGTTGGATGCACTGATTTCTTGAGTGCGCTTTACCGCAAAAAGCACGTCGGCTGTATGTGTGCCGACCGGGCGCTCGGCTTTGTGTTGGCGTGGCCCGGGGCGCTGTTTGCAGCAGTCTCGTTGTAGCGGGTCGCTATCTGCGGACGGCGCACAGACGCCGCGGCATTCAGCCCAATCCCGGTCAACTCGGGTCGGGCAGTCAGGGCGGCGCAAGCCAAAAATTAGGTCGCAATATAGGGCACTGCCCAGCATTGCTCCTTACGTGCAGTAGGGAAGCGGCTGGGCTCTGTGCAATATCGGTGGGCTGGGCGTGCAGCCCATTTTTTTTGAGTATATGGCTGATTTATTCGCATTGACCGAAGAGGCTCTGGCTGGCATGGACGTCGAACTTGTCGACGTGGAACGTGCCGCCCTGGGCCTTTTGCGCGTCACGATCGATCGGGTCGGCGGTGTGCGCATCGAAGACTGCGAGCAGGTGTCCCGCCAATTGTCGCGGGTCTATGAGGTCGAGAACATCGACTACAAGCGCCTCGAGGTTGGGTCGCCGGGCGTTGATCGCCCGCTGCGCACCGAGGCCGAGTTCCGCCGTTTCGCAGGCGAGCGCATCGAGATCAAGCTGCGCGAGGCATTGGACGGCCGCAAGGTCTTCTCAGGCACGTTGACCGTGCCGGAAGACGAGGCCGCAGCTTCGGACGCCGCTGCTGGAATGCACAAGACCGTGTTCGGTCTCGAATTTGAGGCAAAAAAGAACGAAGTCCAGGTGTTGAATTTCACGGTCGAAGACATCGAGCGTGCAAAACTGGATCCCGTTCTGGATTTCAAGGGCAAAAAGCGATGAGTCGCGAAATTCTTCTGTTGGTCGATGCCTTGGCGCGTGAAAAGAACGTCACGCGTGACGTCGTGTTCGGCGCTCTCGAAAGTGCGCTGGCCTCGGCCATGAAAAAGCGCTTCAAGGATGATGCGGACATTCGTGTTTCCATCGATAGGGAAACGGGAGACCACGAAGGCTTCCGCCGTTGGCTGGTCGTGCCCGACGAGGCTGGCCTGCAAGAACCCGACAAGCAGGAAATGCTGTCGGACGCGGAGGAAATCGTCCCCGGCATCAAGGAAGGCGAGTACATCGAAGAGCCCCTCGAGCCGATCGAGTTCGGCCGTATCGGCGCCCAGGCCGCCAAGCAGGCCATCCTGCAAAAGATCCGCGACGCTGAGCGCGAACAGGTGCTGAACGACTTCCTGGACCGTGGCGAAACCATCGTGTCCGGCACGATCAAGCGCATGGACAAGGGCGACGCCATCGTCGAAACCGGCAAGATCGAAGCGCGCCTGCCGCGCTCCGAAATGATCCCGAAGGAAAACCTGCGGGTTGCCGATCGCGTGCGGGCCTTCGTGTTGCGTGTGGACCACGCCGCGCGCGGCCAGCAGGTCATCCTGTCGCGCACGTCGCCCGAGTTCATCCGCCAGCTGTTCGAGAACGAAGTGCCCGAGATCGAGCAGGGTCTGCTCGAGATCAAGGCCGCCGCCCGCGATGCCGGCGTGCGTGCGAAGATCGCCGTCGTGGCATACGATAAGCGTATCGATCCCATCGGGACGTGCGTGGGCATGCGCGGTTCGCGCGTGACCGCCGTGCGCAACGAACTTGGCGGCGAGCAGGTCGACATCGTGCTGTGGTCGGAAGACCCCGCGCAGTTCGTCATCGGCGCGCTGGCGCCGGCCAACGTCGAATCCATCGTCGTCGATGAAGACAAGCATGCGATGGACGTCGTGGTGGACGAGGAAAACCTGCCGAAGGCCATCGGCGCCAAGGGCCAGAACGTGCGCCTGGCGTCCGAACTGACCGGCTGGCAGATCAACATCATGACGCCGGAAGAAAGCCTGAACCGCCAGGAAGTCGAGCGTTCGGGTCTGCGCACCACGTTCATGAGCAAGCTGGACGTCGACGAGGAAGTCGCTGACATCCTGATCGACGAAGGATTTACCGGTATCGAGGAAATCGCCTACGTTCCCATGCAGGAACTGCTGGAAATCGAGGCGTTTGACGAAGACACCATCAATGAGTTGCGCGCCCGTGCCCGCAATGCGCTGCTGACCGAGGCAATTGCCCAGGAAGAGCGCCTTGAGACCGCACAGGATCTGCTAGAACTCGAAGGCATGACGCCGGAACTGGCCGCCAAGCTGGCCGAGCGTCAAGTGCATACGCGTGATGATCTGGCCGAATTGGCGACGGACGAACTGGCGGAAATCGCTGGTCTGACCGAACAGGAAGCCAGCGATCTCATCATGCGTGCCCGCGCCCATTGGTTCGACGAAGAATAACCAAAAGGACACGGGTCTGCGGTGGAGGATGCCGCCGCTTCATCCACCGCAAGTTCACGTTGTTTGTAATAGCTGCCTATAGGGAAGAGAGAGCCTAATGTCGAGTAATACCGTCGCCCAGTTCGCTACCGAGCTGAAAATGCCTGCCAACGTGCTGCTGGATCAGCTGCGTTCGGCTGGCGTTGACCTCAAATCGGTCGACGATTCCGTCACCGACAGCGACAAGGCGAAATTGCTCGAATCGCTGCGTCGCGCACACGGCGCAACCGAAGGCAAGAAGATCACGCTGACGCGCCGCCAGACTTCCGAGATCCGGCAAGCCGACGCCACGGGCCGTTCGCGCACGATCCAGGTCGAAGTGCGCAAGAAGCGCGTCTTCGTCAAGCGCGACCCGTC